>NZ_JBEUPD010000030.1:0-114232 GCF_040492135.1 Actinomadura sp. NPDC000600 | reverse complement strand
ACGCCTTTCCAATCCCGCTTGCGCGGCACCTTCCGGGCGGTGGAGCTATTTCATCAGATCCGGTCCGATTGTCAAAATCGAGCCTTTCCGACCCACCACGGCACGGCAGACACGGCGAGACCGTGTCGGCTGGTTCGTTGGTGGTTTCCCCATGCTTCGGCCGACCGCCATGTGGGCGTCCTGCATCCGTGAGGGGACGAGGGGTCAACTTACGCGGTCGGAGCGCCCGAGTCAAATCGGCCCCGGCGCGGTGCCCTGCGGCCAGGTTGTGCCGTATTGAGGGGAACCTGGCGTGCCGGGGCACCATCTACCTAAGTAGCTCACCCAGCCCAGCACGGAGAGGTACGACATGGCCTACCCACCTCCCCCGCCGCCACCGTCGAGCCCCGGCGCCCCGCCCCCCAACCATCTCGCATGGGCGGTCGCCACCACGATCCTCTGTTGCCTCCCCGCCGGCATCGTTTCCATCGTCTACGCCGCGCAGGTCAACTCCAAGTGGATGGCCGGCGACCACGCCGGTGCGATCAACTCCTCCAACAACGCCAAGAACTGGGCGATCGCGTCGGCGGTCCTGGGTGTGATCGTCGGTGTCATCTACTTCCTCGTCGCCATGGCCGGCGCCAACGGCAGCTGACCCATGACGGAAGAGTTCCGGCCCGCCCCGCCGCCGCGGGGCGGGCCGGTTCCCGAAGTCCCGGGCGGTGCGCAACGGCCCGTGGCCGGACTCGCCGTCAGGCTGCTCCGGCCCGGCGCGGTGCTCGTCTTCAGCGTCGCGGCCGTCTGCTACGTCGCGGCGGTGGACCCGAATGAAGCGGGGCACTATCCGACCTGCCCCTTCCTGGCCATCACCGGGTTCCAGTGCCCAGGCTGCGGGTCCATGCGCACGGTTCACGCGCTCGCCCATGGCCGCGTCCAGGAGGCGTTCGGGCTGAACGTCCTGACCATGGCGATGCTTCCGCTTCTGGCCTTCTTCTGGCTCCGGTGGGCGCGGGCCCGCGCCCTGGACCGCCCCGTCCGGACGAAGGCGGCGCACCCCGCCCTGATCTGGATCCTGTTCGGAGCGGTCCTCCTTTTCTGGCTGATCAGAAACCTCCCGGCCGGATCGTTCCTCGCCGCCTGACCCCGAACGCATAAGGCCGAGTGCTCCGCCCCTGCACAACGACGAGCCTGTCCCATCAGGAGCCGGCCACTCCCCTGGGCGGTCAGGCGGGCGGGACGCGCTTGAGGGGGCGCCGCAGCGTCCAGGCCTGGTGCGGTGTGCCGCACAGTATGGACAGCACATGGGCGGCCCGTGCCCGACGGGTCGGCGACTCCGTGAGCAAGCTCAGCCACTCCTCGTTGTAGCGGGCTCGATCGCCGGCAGGCAGCAACGCGCACCCGGCGGCGAGCAACCTCCGCGCCACGCTCCCCGGTGCCCGGACCCCACCGGCCACGGCATGTGCCCCGGACTTGCCAACGGCCAACATGGTGAAGACCCTCTCGGCCTCCCGCAGAGCCCGCAGTGCCGCGTCCACCGCCGCGAACACAGCGAGCGCCTCGCCCGTCAGGTTCGCCGCGGCGGCCGCGTCGCGCGCCGCGCTCCCTGCCTGGGCCACCGCACGCCCCGTCCAGGGCGCGCCCTCCATGCTCGCCGCGCGCGCCGCATTCGCCGCCACGCGCGCGGCGTCCTCTCCAAGGGCCGCTGCGAAGGCCGCTACGTCCCGCGGCTCCACGATCATGCTCGATGCGCTGACCAGCATGTCCGCCGTGGCGGCTGCGTTCGCCGAATGCACCGCGGCCGCCGCCCCTCCCGGGCTCGCCGCGGCCGCCGCGGCCGCCGCCGCGCGGGCGGCGGGAGGAAAGTGGGTGGCGAGATAGGTACGTGCGTCCTGAATCTTGTTCGCGTCGAGCTCGCGGCTGGAGGCGTCGGTCACGGCGGTCTCCTGGTCAGACGGGCGGGACGTGCTTGAGGGGGCGGCGCAGCGTCCAGGCCTGGCGCGGCGCGCCGCACAGGATCGACAGCACATGGACGGCCCGTGCCCGACGGGTGGGCAACTCGGTGAGCAGGCTCAACCACTCCTCGGCATAGCGACCTCGGGTACCGGCGGGCAGCAGGGCACACCCGGCGGCCAGCAGACGCCGCGTCAAAACCCCTGGCCGCCGCGCCGTGCCCGTCACCGCGCGAGGCTGGGCCTGGCCGCCTGTCGCACTTGTGAAGACTCGCCTGGTCTCCTGCATTGCCAGCACCGCCGCGTCCGTGCCCGTCCAGACAGCCTCAGCCACCGATAAGGCCGTTCTCAGTGGCCACACCGTAACCTTCGCCGCCGCGGCCTCAGCCGCGCGAGCCGCGTCCGTCGCCCGCGACCCCGTACGCACCTGCGCGCCTGTCGCCTCCACCGTCGTGGCCGCGTCAGCGGCATTCGCCGCCGCGAGCACCGCTTCCGCCGCGTACCTCGCCGCGTCCGCCGCGTCCGCCGCCACGGCCGCTTTGCGCGCCGCCGCCTTCGCGATGTGCGCAGGCATGCCCGCCGCGCCCGCCGCTCTGGCCACCGCGCCGGTGCTTGCGTGTTCGGCGCGCGCCGCCGCGGCCGCTACCGCATTGGCCGCCGGGACGAGGCCGGCGGCGAGGTGGAGGCACGCGGCCTTCAGCGCGCCCAGGTCGGGGGTAGAGCGCGGTCCTAGGAGGCGTCCTCCACAGACCGTGCAGTGAGAGTCGCCGGATACAACCTGGGAGTCGCAGACGGGGCAGAGCTGGTCCTTGAAGGACGCGGGGCGGGTCACGGACTGGCTCCGGGGGCGTGCGGACGCAGGGTGTTCCAGGGCTTGGGGGCGGTGGCGCGGTTGGCGTGTGCCTTGGCCAGGGCGAGGCGGGCGTTCTCGGCGCCCTCCTGTGTGAGCTTGTAGTAGCGGCGGCGGGGGCGGCCGAGGGCGTCGGCGTCGCGCTGCTCGGCCGGCTCCTCCCAGCGGGACGTGATCCATCCGGCCTGTTCGAGGCGGGTGATGATCGGATAGACCGTGCCGGTGGGCAACTCGGTGGCCTGCACCATCTCCAGCCCGTACCACTCCCGGTTCGGTTCCAGCAGCGCCTGGCGTAGCACCATCTGGGTCTGCACGGTCATCCGCGGCCCCCGGGTCACCGTGCTCCCCTTCCCCGCATCCCGCCGCGGACCGCCAGCAGCAGCCCCGCCACCGCCGCCGCGACTCCGACAGGCCCGGCCACCGCCGGCATCAGCCACGCCACCACGGCCGCCCCGACCGCCGCCGAAGCGATCCCCAGCCAGGCCAGCAACTCCCAGGCGACGAATACCCCGGACCGGCCCGACCCGCCTCCGCGTCGCTCGAACTCTACATAGCCCATGGCTCGTACTCTACATACGAGGCCTCGTGATCGCCAGGGAGTCGAACGCGGACCGCACCGGCCCCTGTCGCCCTGCATGGTGCCCTCGGGGGCTCCGGAGATCGTCCGTCACCGTCTCGACTCCTCGGCCTCGTCCGGTGCGATGGATGGCCGAACGGGCATGTGCGGCCTTCGGAGCCGCATGGTCGGCCACGCCCGGTCCGCCGGGGTGACGACCTCGCCGAGTCCGGCGTTCCCGGATACTCCGAGGGCTCGAGCGCCTGTGCGCGGTCTCGCGGGGCGGGAGATGGGCTCGGCGAGGCCCGTCCGGTCGCTCGGGGTGTCAGACGGGGTCGCTGAAGGCGGGTGGGCGCTTGTCGAAGTGGGCGCGGACGGCTTCGACCTGGTTGGGGCTTCCGCGCAGGGCGGCGAGCGTGCGGGACTCTTCGAGGAACTGGCCGGCCAGGTCGGTGTCGGCGGCGCGGTTGAGCAGGCGCTTGGCCCCCCGGACGGCGTCGGGGCTGTTGCCTGCGATCTCGCGGGCGAGGTCTGTCGCGGCGGCGTGCGGGTCATCGGCGGTGCGGGTGGCCAGGCCGATGCGGACGGCGTCCGCTCCGGAGATCATGCGGCCGGTGAAGGTCAGCTCCTTCGCGACGTCCTCGCCGACGAGGCGGATCAGCGCGGCGGTGCCGGTCATGTCGGGCACCAGGCCCCAGCGGATCTCCAGGACGGACAGGCGCGCGTCCGGGGCGGCGATGCGGATGTCGGCGCCGAGCGCGATCTGCAGGCCCCCGCCGAGGGCGTGCCCGTGGACGGCGGCGATGACGGGCTGCGGCATTTCCCGCCACACGTGCACGGCCTGCTGGCCGAGGTTGGTGATGCGTCCCGGCTCGCGCTCGGTGATGTCGCCGGAGCGGCGTCCGGCGCCGTCGCCGGCCATGGCGGCGAAGTTGGCGAAGTCCAGGCCGGCGCAGAACGCGCGGCCCTCCCCCGACAGGACCACGGCCCGGACGGACGCGTCGGCGGCGATCGCGTCCCCGGTCCGGGCGAGCGCCTCGAACATGGCCAGGTCGAGGGCGTTCAGCTTGTCGGGTCGGTTGAGCCGCACGTCGGCGACCCCCTCGTGGACGTGCACGGTGACGCGGTCGGTCATGCCGGGGTCCCTCTCATCCTCGCGGTCGTCTGCGGGGGACGATTCCATGCGGCGCCCCGCCGGTCGAGGGCGAGGGTCAGGTCACCGGGACGATCCGCGCCCCGGTGAGCGTGCCGTCGCGGATGTCGAGGAGGCCGAGGGTGCCGTGCGGCTGGCGGCGCCGGTCGGTCGGCGACCCGGGGTTGAAGATGCGGACGCCGTCGCCGGTCTCGTCCAGCGGGATGTGCGAGTGCCCGAACACGACGAGGTCGGCGGCGGGGAACCAGCGCCGCATCCGGGCGGTGCGGCCCCGGGCCTGGCCGCTGTCGTGGACCATCGCGACGGCGAGGCCGTCGAGGTCGAGTCCGAGGCGTTCGGGCGCGCCCCACTCCGCCACGTCCGGGCCGTCGTTGTTGCCGAGGACGGCGTGGACGGGCGCGTACTGGGCCAGCTCGTCCAGGACGGAGGCGAGGCACACGTCGCCTGCGTGCAGGATCACGTCGGCGCCCCGCAGGTGCTCGGCCACCCGCGGCGGGCACGACTTCCAGCGCCTCGGCGCGTGGGTGTCGGAAATGGCCACCGCTCTCACATGTCCCATTGTCCCCGCAGGGGCACAATGGGACGGATGCGGATCGACATCGGCGGTGTGCGCCTCTACTTCGACGTCGAGGGCGCCGGGCTGGTCCCGGACGGTGCGGCGATGGCTGAGCGGCCCGTGGTCGTGGCGCTGCACGGCGGTCCCGGCGCCGACCATTCGCTGTTCAAGCCGGTGCTGGGGCGGGCGACCGAGTTCGCGCAGGTCGTCTACCTGGACCAGCGCGGCAGCGGCCGGTCGGACGTGAGCGAGCCCGCGCTGTGGACGTGGGAGCGCTGGGCGGACGACGTCGTCGACTTCTGCGACGCGCTGGGCATCGACGACCCGGTCCTCCTCGGGACGTCCAGCGGCGGGTGGGTGGCGCTGACGGTCGCGCACCGCCACCCGGAGCGCGTCCGCGGTGTGGTGCTCGACAGCGTGATGCCGGGTCCCGCCGAGGAGCGGCTGGAGGTCTTCGAGCGGCTCGGAGGCGCTGAGGCCCGCGACATCGCGCGCCGCTACTGGGGCGGGGAGGACGTCCAGGACGACTGGGAGCGCGTGTGCCTGCCCCTGTACTCGCGGCGTCCGGACGGCGACCCGGAGGCGAGGGACAGGCTGGCCCGCATCCGGTGGAACCGAGACGTCATCGAGCATTTCCGGCGGTCGCTCGCGGGCGCGTTCGACCCGTGGCCGTACCTTGAGCGGATCGTCCGGCCCGTCCTGGTCCTGAACGGAGAGGACGACCCCGTCGCGACGATCTCGGCGGCCCGGAAGCTCGCCGAGGCCCTGCCGGAGGGCACAGCCGAGCTGCACGTGCTGCCCGCCACGGGCCACGGGGTGTTCAGGGAGGATCCGGACCGGGCCGTCGCCCTGCTCCGCGACTTCGTCGGGCGGACCGCCGCGCGGGGGTAGCGGACGGCCGCGGGGCGCCCGCCGGAAAGGGCGGTGATTTTGCCACGCCCCACTTCGGACACGTGTGGGAAACAACTGTAAGCACGCTGTCATTACCGAGGACTGACCTGCGGAGTTACGCTCGAATTCCTCGCGACCGTCCCAGAAGGATTCCGACCGTACGCCCCCGGTCGGCTCTTTCCGACACGGCGACCCAGCACCGCGAGGGCACAGTGAGGGCGGCCGGGCCCCGAGGAGGATGAACACTCCCTTGCACCGGCCCCGGGACCCGGCCGCCTCTCCGCCTGCCGCGCCGGGGTTACGAGGTCAGGTAGAGCTTGCGGTCGAAGACCCCGGAGCCCGGCGTGCTCTCACCGCGGGCGATGGCGGAGCCGCTGCCCGTGCCGTTGGAGGGGCACAGCGCGCTGCTGCCCGTCTGCCGCACGAGCGTGATGTCGTCGGACCTGCCCTGCGCGTCGTCCTGGTCCGGCATCGGACGGTTCGGGTTGTCGCGGTTGTAGACGTCGAAGCGCAGACCGTCGGTGCTCCCCGTCCGGAACCCGTAGTAGCAGGTGACGGTGATGCCTAGGATCTTGCCCTCCATCTTGAAGCGCAGGCCGCCGTTGATGGACAGGACGCCGTCCCGGCCGCCCTGGACCGGGTCGTAGGCGACCTGGCCGCTCCTGTCGGCCACCTCGCCGAGGTCGAGGTCGGTGGCCGGAGAGCTGAGGCCGTTGGACGTCCGGCACGCGCCGATCGACGCGGCGGTCAGCTCGCCCGCGCCGGTGGACTGGACGGTGCCCTGCAGCCGGGCGCCGTCGCAGGAGCCCGTGACCTTCGCGCCGAGGTAGTCGACGGAGAACTGGAGCGCCCCGACGGTGGCGACCTGCCAGTTGCCGGAGTACGGCGCTCCGGCGGCGGTCTCCTCGCGGATCGTGGTGGTCGCGGCGGAGGCGGCGGGCGCCGCCAGGGCGAGCGCGGCGGTCGCGGCCGCCAAGGGCGCGGCCAGCCTGATGGGAGCCTTCACGGGGTTTTCCTCCTCGGGAAGAGGGATTTGATTTTTTCTACCCGAGTGACCGTGAAAAGCAAGGGCTTTCCAGCCCGATATCCACAGTTTAGAGAATTCCGCTAAACGGCGGCCGCCGAATGCTCGGCGACCGATATGTCAAGCGCGGAGTTGCGCACTTGGTGCGCAAGAAGAGGAGGGCGCGCGGCCGGGACGGGAGGTACGGACGGAACCCGGCCGCGCGCCTGGCCTGTCAGTGGAACACGGGCTTCATCGCGTACACGCGGTTCGGCTTGTTGTAGCCGAAGAAGACGCGGGTGCCGCGGCCGGCGGGTGCGACCGCCAGCCCCTCGCTCTCCCCGGTCAGCGGGATGTCGATGGCGTCCAGGATCGTCCCGGCCCGGTCCAGCACGGTGATCGTGTTGTTGGTGTAGTAGAGGACCTTGTCACCGGCCATCTCCAGGCCCTGCGGGACGCCCTGGTAGCCGAGGTCGAAGGTCGAGCGGACGGTTCCGTCGAGGTCGGTGAACGCGAACACGAACGGGCCCTGGTCGCCCGGTCCGGCGTGCACGAGCAGGCCGTCGCGCCGGTTGTCGACCGCCACGAGGCCCGAGTTGCCGAGGGAGGCGAAGTCGATGGTGCGCACGACCTCAGGCTCGCCGCTCCAGTCCACCACGTTGACCTGGGTGGGGTTCTTGCCGCCGCCGGTGGCGACGTAGAGGAGGCCGTCGCGGTCGCGGACGCTGATCTCGGCGGCGTGCCCGACGGCGAGGGGCGCGCTCTCCTTGAGCGTGTTGCCGTCGCGGTCGTACTCGCGGATGACGCCGTGGCCGCCGCCCACGTCGAACCCGACGTAGAACCGGCCGCGGCGGTAGGCGAGGCCCTGCATGTTGTCGGTGTGGGGGACGTTGAACAGCAGGTCGAAGGTGTAGGGGCGGCCGGCCGCCGCCGCGGGGCGGGCGCCGGCCAGGGCGGCGGCTCCGGCGAGCGTGGCGGCGCCCGCGAAGCCGAGGACTCTGCGGCGGGTGGGAGCGACCTCGCCGAGTCCGGGTCCGTGCATCGTGCCTCCTTGGTGGGGGGTGATGGGGAGGAAGGTCAGGGGCGGGCCGGGCGGGGGGCCTCCAGCACCTCGGGGTTCGCGCAGTGGACGAGGGGCTCGCCGCGCAGGTGGCGGCCGACGTCCCGGGCGAGGATGCGGGCGGCGTTGGCGGCGGTCTGCTTGCTGGCCCCGGCCAGGTGCGGCGTGACGATGATGTTCGGGGTGGTCAGCAGCCGCGACCCGGCCGGGATCGGCTCCTCGGGGAACACGTCGAACGCGGCGGCGAACAGGTGCCCGGACTCGGCGGCGTCGCAGACGGCCTCGTAGTCCAGCAGCGACCCGCGCGCGCAGTTGACGATGATGGAGCCGGGCGGCATCGCGGCGATCTGCGCGGCGCCGATCATCCCCGTGGTCTGCGGCGTCGCGCGGGCGTGCAGGGAGACGATCTGCGCGCGCGCCAGCAGCTCGTCGAGCGGGACGAGCTCGGCGATGCCCGACAGGTCTCCGAGGTCGTCCAGGTAGGGGTCGTGGACGAGCACGCGGGCGCCGAGCGCGGCGAGCATCCGGGCGACGCGGCGGCCGACGGCGCCGCAGCCGACGAGGCCGGCGGTGCTGCCGAGGATCTCGATGCCGACGTCGTCGTAGCGGTAGTAGTCGCCGCGCCACTGCCCCGCCATCAGGTCGACGTGCGTCTGCGGGATGCGCCGCACCGCCGCGAGGATCAGCCCGAGGGTGTGCTCGGCGGTCGCGCCCGCGTTGCGTCCGGGCGCGAAGCAGACGGCCACGCCGTGCTCGGTCGCGGCCTCCAGGTTGGCGTTGACGGGCCCGCCGCGGCTGATGCCGAACAGCCGCAGGTCCGGGGAGGCCTCCAGGATCCGCCGGGTCAGCGGGGCCATCTGGGTGACGCAGACCTCGGCGCCGCGCAGCGCCTCGATGAGCTGCTCCTCGGTCCCGGACGCCTCGTCCACCTCGGCGACGCGCCCGAACGGCTCCACCGGCCACGGCAGCGTGACCTCCGAGAACGCCAGACCGCCGGGGGTCTCGGCGCGCAGGGCGTCGATGAGCAGGTCGTTGCGGACGAAGAGGTCACCGGCCGCGAGCACGCGGGTAGTCATTCATCGCTCCAGTGGGGTGTTGAACTCCAGGAGGGCGGCCTCGCCGTCCCGGAGCCGGATCTCGGTCAGTGCGCAGTTGCCCAGCGACGGGAACCGCCGCCGGTAGTCCTTGAGCGGCATCCCCAGCAGCCGGCACAGCGCGAGCCGGATCGCCGTGGAGTGCGCGACGACCAGGACGCGCCCGCCCTCGTGCAGGCGCGCGATGTCGTCCAGGCAGGCGGTGAAGCGGCGCGCGGCGGCGGCCGGGTCCTCGCCGCCGGGCAGGTGCGCGGCGACGGGGTCGGCCAGGAACGCGCGCAGCTCCTCGGGGAACTTGCGCTCCATCTCCGCGCGGGTGAGCCCCTCGCCCTGCCCGAAGTCCAGTTCCCGGAGCCGCCCGTCGACGTGCAGCCGCGAGCCGATCGCCGCGGCGGACGGCGCCGCGGTCAGCCGGGACCGCGACAGGTCCGAGCACCACACCGCGTCGGGCCGGGCCTTCGCCGCCCACGCGGCCAGCGAGCGGGCCTGGTCCAGGCCGAGCGGGGTCAGCGCGACGTCGCTGACCCCGGCGTAGCGGTTCTCGGCGTGCCATTCGGTCTCCCCGTGCCGGACGAGGACGAGGCGCGTCATCGGGATGTCCTCTCGCGTGCGTGCGCGGCGGTCTCGGCGGGCAGCCACCCGCGCCGTTCCAGCTCACCGACCAGGCGCAGGTAGGGCGCGTCGAACACGCCGGTCTTTTGCGGACGCGGGTCGATCACCGCCTTGACGGCGACCATCCGCCCGGCGGTCTCGGCGACGTCGCGGCCCGGCGCGGCGGCGAGCACGGCGGCGCCGAGGGCGGGCTCGGCCTGCCGGGGCAGCACGACCGGGCGGCCGAGGATGTCGGCGCGCAGCTGGCACCAGTACCGGCTGCGCGCGGCCCCGCCGGTCAGCGTCAGGTCGCCGCCGGTGGGCGCGCCGAGCAGGTCGAGGTGGTCGAAGCAGAGCCGCTCCAGGTAGCCGACGCCCTGCAGGACGGCGGCGAAGTCGTCGGCCTCGTCGCCCGTCCCGCCGAGCCGGAACCCGCGGGCGTCCGGCGCGAGGAACGGGAACCGCTCCCCCGCCGGGACGAGCGGGTACGCGAGCGCCGCCGCCGGTTCGTGCTCCGCCGCGCGGCGGTCCAGGTCGGCCAGGTCCCGGCCCGGGAAGTCGCGGGAGATCGCGCCCGCGCCGGTGCTGGACGCGCCGCCGGGCAGCCACCGCCCGTCCGGCGCCTTGTGGGAGTAGACGACGCCGAACGGGTCCTGGACGAGTTCGTCGCTGACGCCCTTGAGGACGAGGGTCGTCCCGAGGACGGAGTTCCACGACCCGACGGTGAGGCGCCCCGTCCCGAGCTGGGCGGCGCACCCGTCGGTGGCGCCCGCGACGACGGGGGTCCCCTCGGGGACGCCGGTCGCCTCCGCGGCGGCGGCGCAGACCGTCCCGAGCGGCGTGCCGGACCGTTCCAGCGGCGGGAGCAGGCCGGCGGGGACGCCCAGCGCGTCGAGGACGTCCGCCGGCCAGGCCTCGGCGATGAGGTCCGCACCGGTCTTGAGCGCGTTGCTGAGGTCGGCGGCCACCGGATGGCCGGTCAGCCGCCGGTTGACGAAGTCGGCCTGGTGGGCGAGGTGGGCGCCCTCGTGCGGGTGGTTCTCCAGGAGCCACAGCAGTTTCGGCAGGGCCCAGGCGGGCTGCATGCGCTGGTAGCCGAGGGAGCGCCACACCTCGCCGCCGGCCTCGTTGACCCGCTGGACGTGCGCGGCGGCGCGGGTGTCGTCGTACATGAGGGCCGGGGTCAGCGGCCGGCCTCCGTCATCGGTGAGCAGGACCGTCCCGGACGTCGCGTCGACGGCGACGGCCTGCACGGCCCCCGCCGGGACGTCCCGGAGCGCCTCGCGGCAGGCGGCGCCGACCGCCGTCCACCAGTCCTCGGGGTCCTGCTCGTGCCGGGGGCCGTCCCGCCGCCCGGTCAGCGTCCGGCTGCCGGCCCCGGCCACGTCCCCCGACGCGGTGACGGCGAGCGCGCGCACGCTCTGCGTCCCCAAGTCGATCCCGACCCAGACCTCCTCGTTCTGGTCGGTCACCGGGCGCCGCCGTCCCGGCCGGTGCGGGCACGGGCCGCCGCGAGCGTCGGCCAGGCGGGCGCCGTGGCCGAGCGGATCGCCAGGAAGTCCTCGTAGGCCCGGGCGTAGTGGTCGGCCCGGCCGGGGTCGGGGGCGTAGGCGTCGCCAGGACGGACGTGGGCGTCGGCGGCCTCGCGGGCGCCGGCGGCCCGCCCGGTGGACAGGAGCCCGACGATGAACGCGCCGCGCGCGCCGGCCTCGGTGTCGGCCGACCGGACGACCGGGACGCCCGTGACGTCTGCGAGCATGCCCAGCCAGACGGGGCTCGCCGAGCCGCCGCCGCTCACCCGCAGTTCGGTGGGGCGGGTCTCGGCCGCGGTCAGGCAGTCGCGCACGACCAGGCTGAGCCCTTCCAGCACGGCGCGGGCGATGTGCTCGCGCTCGTGGTGGACGGTGAGGCCGTGGAACGCGCCGCGCGCCCGCGGGTCGAGGAACGGGGCCCGTTCCCCCGCGGGCGACAGGTACGGCAGGAAGACCAGCCCGTCGGCGCCCGGCGGCGCCTGCGCCGCCAGGTCGGCGAGCGCACCCGGTGCCGGCAGGCCGAGCACGCGGCACGCCCAGTCGACGACCTGGCCGCCCGCGAGCGTCGGGAAGGCCCGCAGGTAGCGGCCCGGCAGGCCCATCGCGACCGTGAGGCCGGACGGGTCGCCGGTGAGGCGCGGGCCGTCCACGACCGTCTCCGTGCACAGCGTGGTGCCGAGGATCGTGCAGGCCTGGCCGGTGTCGACCGCGCCCACGCCGATCGCGGTGGACGCGATGTCGTACGGGGCGAGGACGACCGGCAGCCCCTCGGGCAGCCCCAGCTCGGCCGCCGCCTCCCGGGTCAGCGGGGCGGCGCGCCGGTCGTCGCCGCGCACCTCGGGAAGGAGCCTCGCGGCCCATTCCATGTCGTAGCGGCGCAGCAGGTCGTCGGAGTACCGCAGGGCGGCGATGTCCAGGAACGGCGCGGACGCGTCCGAGCCGTCGACCGCGATCTCCCCGGTGAGCCGGGAGAAGATCCAGCCGCCGCAGGTCAGGGACGCCGCCGAGCGGGCGAGCCGGTCGGGGTCGTGCTCGCGCAGCCAGGTGAGGATCGCGTTCGGAAGCCCCGCGAAGTGCAGCGACCCGTTGACGCGGAACGCCCCCTCCAGCACGCCTGCGGCCGCCCAGCGCTCGACGGCCGGGGCGGCGCGGCCGTCGTTCCACAGGATCGCCGGGCCGGTGGGGGCGCCGTCGCCGTCCACCAGCCAGCAGCCGTCGCCCTGCGCGGTGAGCGCCAGGAAGTCGGGGTCGCCGCCGACCCGGGCGAGCACCTCCCGGACGGCGTCGGCGACGGCGCGCCACACCGCGGCCATGTCCTGCTCGGCGTGTCCCGGCGCGGGCCGGGACACCTCTGTGGGCCGCCGGGCGACGGCCAGTTCGGCGCCGTCCCCGCCGTACCCCACCGCCTTGATCATCGTGGTGCCCGCGTCGACGCAGACGACCGTCATCGGCTCCCCCGTCCGTTGCGTAGTGGTCCCATCAGATGCGCGGTCCCATCAAAGCGCGCGCCGGTCAGGCGCGCCCGTGCGAGGCGCGCGAGCGGCGGGCGACCGAGTCCAGCGCCACGGCGAGCAGCAGGACGGCGCCGGTGACCATGAACCGGTAGGACGAGTCGAGGTTCAGCAGCGTCAGCCCGCTGGAGATCGACTGGATGACCAGGATGCCGAGCAGCGCCGCGAACGCGTTGCCGCGCCCGCCGAACAGGCTCGTCCCGCCGATCACGGCCGCCGCGATCGCGTTCAGGTTGACGTCGCCGCCGCCGCTGCTCTGGTTGGCCGCCGCGAGCCGCGCCGCCGCGAGGACGCCGCCGATCGCGGCGAGCGTGGTGCACATGACGAACGCGGAGGTGTAGACCGTCCGGACGTTGATGCCGGCGCGGCGCGCCGCCTCGACGTTGCCGCCGACCGCGTACACGGACTTGCCGTACTTCGTCCGGGACAGGACGTAGTGCGTCGCCAGCACGAGCACCAGGAACAGGACGAACATCCAGCCGACACCGCGGTCGCGGTTCAGGTACCAGACCGCCACCGCGAGGCCGGCCAGCAGGGCGGCGCTGCGGAGGATCAGCGTGCGCTCCGTCGTCGCGGGCAGGCCCGCCCTGCGGCGCTGCGCGGCCCGGTTGTGGCCCGTCAGGTACAGGATGGCCGCGCCCGCGACCACCAGCGCGTACGCCAGCCACGGCGGGAGGAAGTCGAGCTGGGCGAACGTCACCAGCCGCGAGTCGAACGGCAGGTTGATCGAGCCCTTGGGGCCGAGGATCCACAGCTGGAGGCCGAGCCAGCCGAGCAGCCCGGCCAGGGTGATGACGAAGCTGGGCACGCCGAGCCGGTTGAACACCTGCGCGTAGAACCAGCCGAGCGCGACGGCCAGCACCACCGCCGCGGCGATCGCCAGCCAGGACGGCCAGCCGTGGTCGACGAACAGCACCGCGACCACGGCGGCGCTGAGCCCGCTGACCGAGCCCACCGACAGGTCGATCTGCCCGACCAGCAGCATGAACACCACGCCGAGCGCGATCACGCCGACCGGCACGCACTCCAGCGCCAGGTTGACCAGGTTGGCGCTGGACAGGAAGACCGGGTTGAGGATCTGCATCACGGTCCAGATCACGATCAGCCCGCCGACCACCGGCGCGACGCCGAGATCGCCGCCGCGGACCCGGTCGGCGGCGGCCGCCAGCGCGGCGCGCACGCCCCGGTCGCCGGAGTCGCCCGGCAGCCCGGTCCTCGCCTCCGGCGGCGCCATGAGGTCACTCATCGCCCGCTCCCTTCCTCAGGCCGCCCGGTGCGACCCGCTCGGGCCGGTCGTCGGCCGGCTCCTGCGCTCCGGCGGCGTCCACCGCGCCTTCGGCGGCGTCCTCCGCGTCCCCGGCCTCGGGACGGGCCTTGCCCGCGCGGCGGCTCACCACGTTGTCGGCCGCGCCGGTGATGGCGGCGACCAGTTCCTCGGCGGAGGTCGTCCGCGCGTCGAACACGCCGTTGTTGCGGCCGAGCCGCAGCACGGCCACGGTGTCGGCGACGGCCTGCACGTCCGCCATGTTGTGGCTGATCATGAGCACGCCGTGGCCGCGCTCCTTGAGCCGCTCGATCAGGTTGAGCACCTCGGCGGTCTGCGCGACGCCGAGCGCGGCGGTCGGCTCGTCCAGGATGATGACCTTGGGGTCGCCGAGCAGCGACCGGGCGATCGCCACCGTCTGGCGCTGGCCGCCCGACAGCGCCGCGACCGGCACCTCCACCGAGGGGATCTTCGCCGAGAGCTGGGTGAGCAGCTCCCGGGACCGGACCTCCATCGCGACGTCGTCCAGGCGCAGCGCCCGCATCTCGCGGCCGAGGAACAGGTTCTCGATCACGTTGAGGTTCTCGCAGAGGGCGAGGTCCTGGAAGACGGTCGCGATCCCGAGCTGCTGCGCGGCGGCCGGGGTGGGGATGCTCACCTCCCGCGACTCGAAGGTGATGGTCCCCGCGTCCGGGGCGTGCACGCCGGACAGGACCTTCACCAGGGTGGACTTGCCGGCGCCGTTGTCGCCGACGAGGGCGACGACCTCGCCCGCGGCGACGTCCAGGTCGACGCCGGTGAGCGCGGCGACCGCGCCGAACGACTTGCTGACGCCGCGCAGCGACAGCAGCGAGCCCGCCGCGCCGGCCGGTGGAGTGGGCGATGGTGACATGACGAACCTTCGGGAGATCGCTACTTGAGGCCGAGCTTCGCGCAGGCCGCCGCGTAATCGGCCGTGCAGACCTTGTCGGTCTTGAGGGCGCCGTCCGGGCCGAGCAGGACCTTGCCGATGTTGTCCTGGGTCACCACGGTCGGGGTGAACAGCTCCGACGGCGTGCCGAACAGCGTCGTGTTGCCCTTCGGGCCCTCGCCCTGGACGAACTTGTACGCGGCGTTCGCGGCCGCCTCCGCGACGATCTTGATCGGCTTGGAGATCGTGTTGTACTGGTCGCCGGCGATGATCCGCTGGGCGGCGGCGAGCTCGGCGTCGTTGCCGGTGACGGGCGGGACGTCCACGCCGGCGGCCTTGAACGCGGCGACGGAGGCGCCCCCGGTGCCGTCGTTCGCGGCGACGACGCCCGCGATCTGACCGCGGTACTTGCTGATCTGGCCGCTGACCCACTCCTGGGCCTTCGCGGGCTCCCAGCCGGGCGTGTCGTACTCGGCGAGCAGCTTGAAGCCGCTCGGGTCGACGGCGCTGTGGATGCCCTTCTTGATGAGGTTCGCGGCGGCGTCCGTCGGCGAGCCGTTGACCTCCAGGATGCCGCCCTTCGCCTTCTCCTGCTTGAGGTGGTCGACGAGCGACTGGCCGATCATCGCGCCGATCTTCTCGTTGTCGAACGAGACGTAGTAGTCGGCCTTGGCCGCCGGGATGGGGCGGTCGTAGGCGATCACCTTCACGTCCCGGGACTGCGCCATCCGGACGATCGACGCCGCCGCGGCCGAGTCGACCGGGTCGATCACGATGGCCTTGACGCCCTGGGCGAGCACCGAGCTCGCCTGCTGCTGCTGTTTGGAGGCGTCGGCGCCGGCGTTCTGGTAGAGCACCGAGCAGCCGCCGCACAGCTGCTTCATCCTGGCCTTGAACAGCGGGGCGTCGTAGAGCTCGTAGCGGGTCGAGGCGATGTCGGGCATGAGGAACGCGATCTTGGCGTTCTTCGCGTCGCCGCCACCGGACCCGGCGCTCTTGGAGGAGCACGCCGCGGCGGGCGCGAGCACGGCCAGCGCCGCGGCGGCCGCGGCGACCGTCCTGAGGGAGGGCTTCTTCACAGAGTTCTCCTCGGGGGTACGCCCGTGAAGGGGGCGATGGAGCCGATGCGGCGGCCGTGCGACCGGGCCGGCCGGCCGCCGCGGGGAGAACGTAACATTGCGAACGTTAGAAGTGTCAATACATGGGCGTTAACTAACACAGATGATCGTGAACAGGGATGGCCGGTGACCCGGTTAGCCCAGGTCACAGCTCAGCATCGATCCCGTAGGGGCCCTAGGCACGCACGGGGCAGGGGATGTTAGTTATAACGTCCGTCGTTCACACGAGGTCAGCGGCGCGGGCGCGCGGCGACCTCGTGCTCGACCTTGTGCTGCGCCAGCTCGGCCAGCGCCGCGGGCGGCGCCCCGTCGTCGACGATGACCCGCTCGAAGTCGCTCAGCGGCGCGACCCGGTGCAGCGCGGTACGGCCCAGCTTCGTGTGGTCCACCAGCAGGACGTTGCGGACGGCGCTGCGCAGCATGGCCCGCTTGACGACCACGACCCGCTGCTCCTGGTGGCCGGCGTTGCCGGCCGACACCGCCGAGGTCGACACGAAGCACAGGTCGACCTGCAGCGACTCGATCATCTCCACGCACGAGACGCCCATGAACGAGTTGTGCAGCGGGTCGTAGTCGCCGCCGAGCGCGATCAGCCGGATGCCCTGCACCGGGGCCAGCAGGTTCAGGCCGTCCAGGAAGTTGGTGACGACCGTCAGGGGGCCGAGGCCCGGCAGCCGCCGGGCGAGGGCGAGGGTGGTGGTCGAGTCGTCGAGCATGATCGCCATGCCGGGCTCGACCAGCTCCACCGCCCTGGCGGCGATGGCCTCCTTCTCCTCGCGCATCGTCTTGGCACGGTAGGCGACGCTGCTCTCGAAGACCCCGGACCGCTGCGCGGTCACCCCGCCGCGGTACTTGCGGACGACCCCCTGGCGCTCCAGCTCGTCGAGGTCGCGATGGATCGTCATGAGGCTGACCCCGAAGCGCTCGGCGAGCTCCGCGGCCGTCCCCGACCCGGCGGCGAGCACCGCCTCGGCGATCGCGTCCTGCCGCTGCGCGGGCCCCCGCCGCTGCCGGTCGCTCATGCCCCGCTCCTCACGTCCGGACGCCAGGCCAGAAGTTAACACCACGAATGTTAAGAGCTCAACTCACCGGGTCACCGAGCGCCGCCCCGGTCGCCGGCAGGCCCGCCGCGCGCCACGCCTTGAACCCGCCCACGATGTCGGTCGCGCGCGTCAGCCCGAGGTCGTGCAGGGACGCGGCGGCGAGGCTGGAGGTGTAGCCCTCCGAGCAGAACACGATGACGCGGACGTCGTGGCCGGTGGCCTGGGGCAGCCGGGCGTCCGAGGACGGGTCGAAGCGCCACTCCAGGACGTTGCGCTCCACGATCAGCGCGCCCGGGATCTCGCCCTCGCCCGCCCGCTGGGCGGCCGGGCGGATGTCGACCAGCACCGCCCCGTCGCGCGCCTCGGCGTGGGCCTGGTCGGGGCGGACGCGCGCGAGCCGGTCGCGCGCCTCGGCGAGGATCTCATCAATGGTGCGTGCCATGCACCAATCATGGCAGCTCAGGCGGCCAGCTGAGCCTCGGCCGAGGCGAGCACCTCCTGGATGCGCAGGCCGTGGGCGGCGTCCAGCGCCGGGCTCGTCCCGCTCCGGACGGCGGCGGCGAACTCGGCCACCATCGTGGCGAACGCGTCGTCGCCGAGCTGCGACCAGTCGAGCCGCGCGTGGCCGCCCCGCCCGTACACCTCGACGTGGGCGGGCGGGAGCTCCCCCATGCCCGCCATCGACACCGAGGCCTGGCTGATCGCGCCGCCCTCGTGCTCCAGCGTCAGCCCCAGCCAGCCGAGGGGGTCGCCGTGCGCGCGGACGCCGGCGACCCGGCCCAGCGCGGCGTCCAGCAGGTCGACGATGTGGGGGCCGAGGTCGAGCAGCGCCCCCTTCTCCAGCCGCCACGGGGTGGCGAAGGGCCCCCCGCTCAGTACGGACGACACGAACGAGCCGTAGCCGCCGAACGGCTCCAGCCCCCGCGTGCGGTCGAGGAAGTCGCGGGCGGCCCGCGAGTAGCGCAGCGTGAAGACCATCTGCGACACGACGCCCGCCTCGGCGACGGCCCCCGCGAGGCGGCGGGCGCCGTCCAGGTCCATGGCGAGGGGCTTCTCCAGCAGGACGGCCTTGCCCGCGCGGGCGGCGCGGGCGGCGAGGTCGGCCTGGACGTCCGGCGGGACGGAGAACGCGACGGCCTCGCAGGCGTCGAACAGGTCCTCGATCCGCTCGAACGACGGGGCGCCGTGCTCGCCGGCCAGCGCGGCGGACGCCTCCGGCCGCCGCGCCCACACGCCCGCGAGCCGGGTCGCCGGGCCCGCCGCCAGCGCGGGCGCGTGCACCATCCCCGCCCAGGGTCCCGCTCCGACCAGCCCCACCGCCACGGAATCGCTCATGGGACAAACCTAGGCGATCTACCGGCTTCCCGGCGCGGGCCGGAGGCGGGCCGGGTGCCGCGGCCGTCAGCCGAGCTGGACGCCGAAGAACAGCGCGAGGAGGGCGCCGAGGGCCCCGAGCGCGCCCCAGACGGCGAGCCCGGCCTTGGAGGTGGCGCGCATGTGCAGGAACGCGGCCACCCCGGACAGCAGGACGAAGACGAGCTTCACCTCCAGGGTGCGCTGCGCGGGGCCGCCCAGGTCGCCGGCGGTGATGTTCCAGATGCCGGTGAGGACGAGGACGGCGAACGCGGGCCAGGCGATCGCGTTGAACCGGCGGGCGGCGGCCTTGGTCACGCCCTCGTAGCCGCGCAGCGCGGGTACGAGGGCGCCGAGCGTGATCTGCCCGCCGACCCAGATCGTCGCGGCGAGGACGTGCAGGAAGATCCGCAGGTCGGCGAGGGTGACGGCGAGCACGAGGTCCTCCGGGGGCATGCGGGGCGGTGGTCGGAAGGGTTGCCCTCGGACGTTACCGCCCGCCCTCGCGGAGTCCGGCACCGCCCCGGATCTGTCAGGCCCGCTCCCACCCGCGGCGGGGCCGGTGCATGCCGAGCTGCTCGTCGCGGCTGCGGTAGACGATGTAGGGGCGGGTCAGGTAGCCGATCGGCGCGGTGAGCATGTGCACCAGCCGGGTGAACGGCCAGATGCAGAACAGGACGAGCGCGCTGATCGCGTGGAGCTGGAACAGGATCGGCACCCCGGTCATCAGCGCGGGGTCGGGCCGCAGGTAGAAGATCGACCGGAACCAGGGGGAGACCGTCTCCCGGTAGTCGTAGCCGCCGCCGATGATGTTCGCGACGACGGTCGCGGACAGGCCGAGGAGGATGGTCAGCGCCAGGACGGCGTACATGAGCTTGTCGTTGCGGGTGGTGGCGGAGAACACCGGCCCGACCGTGCGGCGCCGGTAGATCAGGATCGCCAGTCCGGCCAGCGTGCAGAAGCCGGCGATGGTGCCGAGCACGACGGCGACGATGTGGTACATGTCCTCCGTCACGCCGGCGGCCCGCGTCCAGCCGTCGGGGATCAGCAGCCCGCCGACGTGGCCGAGCGCGACGACGAGGATGCCGAAGTGGAACAGCGGGCTGCCGATCCGCAGCAGCCGCCGCTCGTAGAGCTGGGACGAGCGGGTCGTCCAGCCGAACTTGTCGTAGCGGTAGCGCCAGATGTGCCCGAGCACGAACACCGCCACGGCGACGTAGGGCAGGGCGACCCAGAGCAGGATGCCGCCGACGCCGGGTTCGCCGCCGCTCTCGGCGGCGAGGACGGGCAGGTCACTGGTCATGAGCGGGCTCCAAGGACGGGATCGGGCAGGAAGACGGGCCCCATGGCGGTCGCGTCGGCGCCGTAGGGGGCGAGGCCGACCTCCTCCTCCGGCGGGCCTTCGGCGATGAGCCGGGCGACGGCCTCCTCGGTCCGCCCGGTCAGCGGCGGCAGCGTCGCCGCGACGGCGTCCAGGACGTCCTTCCACGGCGAGCCGGACTCGTTGAGGGACAGGCGCAGGAGCTCCAGGCCGGCGCGGTGCTCCAGGAGCAGCCGGCGGCCCTGGGCGAGGTCGCCGGTGGCGGCGAACTCCAGCACGACGGACAGGTGGTCGGGCAGCTCGCCCTCGTCCAGGTCGAGCCCGGCCGCCTGGTACGCCTGCTTGAACCGCACCAGGGCCATGCCGCGTTTGCGGGTGTCGCCGTAGGCGTAGTACGTGAGGTACAGGCAGCAGCGTTTGCGGTGGTCGAACGTGGCGACGTAGTCGGCCGCCAGCTCGCGCGGCGGGGTCGCGTCCAGATGGTCGAGGATGCGGCCCAGCGGCTCCGCGACGTGCGCGGGCAGGCCCGCCACGGCCCGGCGCAGCAGCGGCCGCCGCCCGAGCAGTTCCTCGTCGGGGTAGCCGAGCAGCAGCGAGGCGGCCTGCCAGGCGGTGGCCAGCTCGGCGTCGCTGAGGCCGGACCTGCTCGCGGGTCTGATCTTCACGGCTTGGGCTCCGTTTCCGCGTCGCCCGAGTCCGCGGGCGGGTTGCCGCCGTCCGGGCCCGGGCCCTCGTCCTCGCGGGCGGGGAACAGCCCGGCCGGGGCGCCCTTGCCGTCCCAGTTGAGCAGGTTGACGCGCTTGTGCTTGTCGGCGGGGTCGACCGGGTTGTCGGAGGTCTGCCGCTCCCTGAGCATCTGGAAGTTCTCCACCGCGATGGGGCTGGGACCGCCGGACGCCTCGCCGAACGGCCCGGAGCCGCCGCCCAGGCCCGCTCCGCCCATCCCCGGCCCGCCCTCGTAGTCGAGGGCGCACTCGGTCGCCAGTTCCTCCAGGCCGTGCGCCTGCTCGGCGTGCGCGGTGGGGATCACGTACCGCTCCTCGTACTTCGCCAGCGCCAGCAGCCGGTACATGTCGTACATCGCCTCCCCCGACATCCCGACCCCCTGGGGGATCGCCTCGTCGGGCTCGCGGCCGAGGTTGATGTCGCGCATGTAGGACCGCATCGCGGCCAGCCGCCGCAGCACGGCGTCCACCGGGGCGGTGTCCCCGGCGGTGAACAGTTCGGCGAGGTACTCGACCGGGATGCGCAGGGCGTCGATCGCGGCGAACAGGTTCCCCTTGTCCTCGGCGTCGTGGCCGGTGTCGCGGACGACGTCCACGACCGGCGACAGCGGCGGGATGTACCAGACCATCGGCATCGTCCGGTACTCCGGGTGCAGCGGCAGCGCCACCTTGTAGGTGTTGATCAGGGCGTGGATCGGGGAGCGCTGCGCGGCCTCGATCCAGTCGGCCGGGATGCCGTCGCGCTCGGCCGCCGCCACGACCTCCGGGTCGTTCGGGTCCAGGAACACCTGCCGCTGCGCCTCGTAGAGATCGGTGTCGTCGGGGGTGGACGCGGCCTCCAGCACCTTGTCGGCGTCGTAGAGGACCAGGCCGATGTAGCGGAGCCGCCCGACGCAGGTCTCCGAGCAGACGGTGGGGATGCCGACCTCGATGCGAGGGAAGCAGAACGTGCACTTCTCGGCCTTGCCGGTGCGGTGGTTGAAGTACACCTTCTTGTACGGGCAGCCCGACACGCACATCCGCCAGCCGCGGCAGCGGTCCTGGTCGACCAGGACGATGCCGTCCTCGGCGCGCTTGTAGATCGCGCCGGACGGGCAGGACGCCGCGCAGCTGGGGTTGAGGCAGTGCTCGCAGATCCGCGGCAGGTAGAACATGAAGGTCTTGTCGAACTCCATCTTCACCTTGTCGGAGATCTCCTTGAGCAGGACGTCCTTGTCGCCGTGCTCGATCGAACCGCCGAGGTCGTCGTCCCAGTTCGCCGACCAGGAGACCTTCATGTCCTCGCCCGACAGCAGCGACTTCGGCCGCGCTACCGGCGTGTGCTCCTGCAGGGGCGCGTTGGTGAGGGTCTCGTAGTCGTAGGTCCAGGGCTCGTAGTAGTCGTCGATCCCGGGCAGCTTGGGGTTGGAGAAGATCGTCAGGAGCTTGCGGAGCCGGCCGCCGCCCTTCAGGGCGAGCCGGCCGCGCCGGTTCAGCGTCCAGCCGCCGCGCCAGCGCTCCTGGTCCTCGTACCGCCGGGGGTAGCCCTGCCCGGGCCGGGTCTCGACGTTGTTGAACCACACGTACTCGACGCCGCTGCGGTTCGTCCACGCCTGCTTGCAGGTGACCGAGCAGGTGTGGCACCCGATGCACTTGTCGAGGTTCATCACCATCGACATCTGCGCCATGACCCGCATCAGTACTGCACCTCCTGGGAACGGCGGCGGATGACCGTGACCTCGTCGCGCTGGTTGCCGGTCGGGCCGAGGTAGTTGAACGCGAACGACAGCTGCGCGTAGCCGCCGATGAGATGGCTCGGCTTGATCAGCAGCCGGGTGAGCGAGTTGTGGATGCCGCCGCGGCGGCCGGAGGTCTCCGAGCGCGGGACGTCGATCAGCTTGTCCTGCGCGTGGTACATGTACACCGTGCCCTCCGGCATCCGGTGCGACACGATCGCCCGGGCGACGACGACGCCGTTGCGGTTCACCGCCTCGATCCAGTCGTTGTCGCGCACGCCGATCTTCGCGGCGTCCACCCCGCTCATCCAGATCACCGGGCCGCCGCGCGACAGCGACAGCATGAACAGGTTGTCCTGGTACTCGGAGTGGATCGACCACTTGTTGTGCGGGGTGAGGTACCGGACGGTCAGCCCCAGCTCGCCGGTCTCGCCGAGCTCGGGCTCGCCGAACAGGGCGGACATGTTGAGCGGCGGCCGGAACGTCGGCAGCTGCTCGCCCAGCTCGGCCATCCAGTCGTGGTCGAGGTAGAAGTGCTGCCGCCCGGTCAGGGTGTGCCACGGCTTGAGCCGCTCCACGTTGATCGTGAACGGCGAGTACCGGCGCCCGCCGGCCTCCGACCCCGACCACTCCGGGGAGGTGATGACGGGGACGGGACGCGCCTGGGTGTCGGCGAACGTGATCTGCTTGCCCTCGTGCTCGGCGGCCAGATCGGCCAGGCGCTGCCCGGTGCGCCTCTCCACCGCCCGGAAGCCCTGGGTGGCCAGGTGCCCGTTCGTGGTCCCGGACATCGCCAGGATCGCCTCGCAGGCGTGCACGTCCCGCCGCAGCGACGGGCGCCCGTCCGCCGGGCCGCCCCGCACCACGCCGTTCTTGTGCTTCAGGTACTGGACCGCGCCCTCCATGTCGAACGTGACGCCCTTGGTGGTCGCGCCGAGCCGCTCGGCGAGCGGGCCGAGCGCGGTCATCTTCGCGGCGACGGCCGGGTAGTCGCGCTCCACCGTCACCAGCTTCGGCATCGTCACGCCGGGGATGGGCTCGCATTCGCCCTCGGCCCAGTCGGCCACGCGCCCGTGGGGGGTGGCCATCTCGTCGGGGGTGTCGTGCAGCAGCGGCACGGCGACGACGTCCTTGCGGACGCCCAGATGCCGCTCGGCGAGCCGGCTGAACTGGACGGCGATGTCCTGGAAGGCCCGCCAGTCGCTCCGGGTCTGCCACGGCGGCGCGATCGCCGGGTTGAACGAGTGCACGAACGGGTGCATGTCGGTGGTGTTGAGGTCGTGCTTCTCGTACCAGGTCGCGGCCGGCAGCACGATGTCGGAGTAGACCGTGGTGCTGGTCATCCGGAAGTCCAGCGACAGCAGCAGGTCCAGCTTCCCGGCCGGGGCCTCGTCCCGCCAGACGACCTCCTTGGGGCGCTCGTCCGGCGGCGTCTCCTCCGCCCGTACCGCGTCGGCGGCGCCGAGCAGGTGCTTGAGGAAGTACTCGTTGCCCTTGGCGGACGAGCCCAGCAGGTTGGACCGCCACACGGTCAGGACGCGGGGGAAGTTCTCGGGGGCGTCGGGGTCCTGGCAGGCGAACTTCAGCCGGCCGGCCTTCAGCTCGTCCACGATGTGCTCGCCGGCCTGCCTCCCCGCGGCCTCCGCCTCGTCGGCGAGGGCGAGCGGGTTGCGGTCGAAGGTCGGGTAGGACGGCATCCAGCCCAGCCGCGCCGCCTTCGCGATCACGTCGGCCGTGGACCGTCCGGCGAGCTGCCCGCCGCCCGTCGCCGCCGAGAGCGTGCCCGCGTCGAACTGGTCGTAGCGGAACTGGTCGGAGTGCAGGTACCAGAAGGCGGTGCCGATCATCTGGCGGGGCGGGCGGGACCAGTCCAGCCCGAACGCCAGCTGCGCCCACCCGGTCACCGGGCGGCACTTCTCCTGCCCGACGTAGTGCGCCCAGCCGCCGCCGTTCACGCCCTGCCCGCCGGTCAGCGTGGTCAGCGCGAGGAACGTCCGGTAGATGGTGTCGGAGTGGAACCAGTGGTTGGTGCCCGCGCCCATGATGATCATCGACCGGCCGCGGGACTCCTCGGCGTTCGCCGCGTACTCGCGCCCGATCCGCTCGGCCGCCTGCGCGGGGACGCCGGTGATGGTCTCCTGCCAGGCCGGCGTGCCCGGCTCGGACGCGTCGTCGTACCCGGACGGCCAAGAGCCGGGCATGCCGTCCCGCCCGACCCCGTACTGGGCGAGGAGCAGGTCGTAGACGGTGGTGACGAGGTGGCCGCCGACGTCCCGGACCGGCACGCCCCTGCGGAGCGTTCCCGGCGCGCCGTCGATGCCGTCGAACCGGGCGAGCTCGATCTCGACGGCCTCGCCGCCCTCGACCGACAGCAGCGGGTCGGCGTCGCCCAGGTCCAGGTTCCACTTGCCCACGCCGGCGTCGCCGTAGCGGAATCCGAGCGACCCGTTCGGCACCAGCGGATGGCCGGTGTTCGCGTCCAGGATCACGGTCTTGAACGCGGCGTGCTCGGACTCGGCCTCGGCGCCCGGCAGGTCGGCCGCGGTGAGGAACTTGCCCGGGACGCAGACGCCGTCGCGCTCCTCCAGCCGCACGAGGAACGGCAGGTCGCTGTAGCGCTTGACGTAGTCGGCGAAGTACGGCGCCTGCCGGTCGACGAAGAACTCCTTGAGGATGACGTGTCCCATCGCCATCGCAAGGGCGCCGTCAGTGCCGGGTTGGGCCGCCAGCCACTCGTCGGCGAACTTGACGTTGTCGGCGTAGTCCGGGGAGACCGCCACGACCTTCTGGCCCCGGTAGCGGGCCTCGGTCATCCAGTGCGCGTCCGGCGTCCGCGTCACCGGCACGTTGGAGCCCCACATGATCAGGTAGCCGGCGTCCCACCAGTCGCCCGACTCGGGCACGTCGGTCTGGTCGCCGAACACCTGCGGGGACGCCACCGGGAGGTCGGCGTACCAGTCGTAGAACGACAGCATCGTCCCGCCGATCAGCGACACGAACCGGGCGCCCGACGCGTGCGACACCATCGACATCGCCGGGATCGGGGAGAACCCGGCGACCCGGTCCGGGCCGTACTCGGCGATCGTGTGGACGTGCGCGGCGGCGATCATCTCGGTCGCCTCGTCCCACGACGCCCGCACCAGCCCCCCGCGGCCCCGCGCGCCCTTGTAGACCCGGCTCTTCTCCGGGTCGGAGACGATCTCGCGCCACGCCTCCACCGGATCGCCCGTCCGCGCCCTGGCCTCCCGGTACATCTCCAGCAGCACCCCGCGCACGTACGGGTAGCGCACGCGCGTCGGCGAGTAGGTGTACCAGGAGAACGACGCGCCCCGCGGGCAGCCGCGCGGCTCGTACTCGGGGCGGTCCGGGCCCACCGACGGGTAGTCGGTCTGCTGCGCCTCCCAGGTGATGATGCCGTCCTTGACGTACACCTTCCAGGAGCAGGACCCGGTGCAGTTCACCCCGTGCGTGGAGCGCACGACCTTGTCGTGCGACCAGCGGTCCCGGTAGAAGGCGTCCGCCTGCCGCCCGCCCTTCTTGGTCATGGTCCGCAGATCCGGTGAGACCTGCGCGCGGGTGAAGTACCGCCGCGTGCTCACCAGTGCGTCTTCCAGCGGGCCGTCCAGTCCGGGCCGGCCATCGGTCGAGCTCAACTCCGCTTCCCTTCCCTATGCGGCTTGGCGGCTCTGCACCGCGCGGCGCACGACCGTGGCGGTGAACACCGCCGCGGCCGCGGCCACGAGCGCGAGCGCCACGAGTCCTGCGGCGTACGAGCCGTAGCTTCCGTAGACGAAGCCCATCACCAGCGGCGGGACGAATCCGCCGAGGCCGCCCGCGGCGCCGACGACGCCGGTGACCGCGCCGACCTTGCTCACCGGGGTGAGCTGCGCGACCAGCGCGAACGTCGCGCCGCTGCCGGCGCCGAGCGCGGCGGCCATGGCGAGGAACGCGATCGTCCCGAGCGGCATCAGCGGGGGCGCGGACGCCTGCGCCGCCGCGCCCGCCACCGTCACGGCGAGGGCCGCGGTCATCACCCGGGCCGCGCCGATCCGGTCCGACAGCCATCCGCCGACCGGGCGCATCACGACGGCCAGCAGGACGAAGCCCGCCATCCGGTTCGCGGCGTCCGCCTGCGACAGCCCGTACTCGGTCTTCAGATATGTGGGCAGATACACCGAAAACGCAACATAGCCCCCGAAGGCCACCGCGTACAGGGCCGACATCTGCCAGGTCACGCCCATCCGGACCGTCGCGACCAGCCGCTTGGCGAGCGGCTCGGTCGGCGCGGTGCGCCCCGGGGCCTCCCGCAGGACGAGCCACGCGGCCGCCGCGTACACGGCGAGCAGCACGGCCATCACCACGAACGGGAACTCCATCCCGTACCGGTCGACCTCCTTGACGGTCGTCAGCGCGCTGATCGCGGTGCCGCCCATCCCGGCGCCGAAGATCCCGACCGCCAGCCCGCGCCGCTGCGGCGGGAACCAGGCGTTCACGAACGGCACGCCGACCGCGAACGTCGTGCCGGCGATGCCGAGGAAGAACCCGCCCACCAGCAGCGACGCCAGCGACGAGGTCCCGGCCAGGCCCAGGTAGAGGACGGGCACGATGGTGAACAGCGAGACCGCCGGGAACATCACCCGCCCGCCGAACCGGTCGGTCAGCGCGCCGACCGGGATCCGCCCCAGGGAGCCCACGACCACCGGCACCGCCACGAGCAGCGACTGCTCGAACGACGACAGGTCCAACGAATCCTTGAAGCGCGGGCCGAGGGGGCTCAGCAGCGCCCACGCCCAGAAGTTGACCGCGAACCCGATCGTGGCCATGACCAGCATGACCATGGGCCGGCCGCCGTCACCGCCCGCCCCGGTCTCCGCGGGGCCGGCCACCGCCGCCCGCCGTGTCCCACTCACCGTGTCCCCTGCCTCCGTCAGCCCGATTTCGGGGGGCCTTCCCCTCGCGTCACGCGGATAACCATGATCGGTTTCCGCCGCTTCACCCTCGTGGAGCGCGGTGACGCGCGGTAGGGACCTTGGTCCCGACAAAGGCCCCGCGAGGACGCGGGAGCCCGGCGACCGGCGGCGCCCGCGATGACCTACCGTTGTCACCGTGACCGACCATCGTGAGCACGGCGAACTGGTGGAGGCGCTGCGGGCGGCCGGGGTCAGCGGGGTGGACGACTCGGCGCTCGCGCGCTCCATGTACTCCTCGGACGCCTCGCTGTACCGGGTGCCGCCGAAGGTCGTGGTGACGCCCCGTGAGGCCGAGGAACTGCCGACCGTGCTGGCGGTCTGCCGGGACGCCGGGGTACCGCTCACGATGCGGGGCGCCGGGACGTCCATCGCGGGGAACGCGGTCGGGCCGGGGGTCGTCGTCGACGTGAGCCGGCACCTGAACCGGGTGCTGGAGATCGACCCCGAGGCGGGCACGGCGCTGGTCGAGCCCGGCATCGTGCAGGCGGACCTGCACCGGCAAGCGGCCGGGCACGGGCTCCGGTTCGGGCCCGATCCCTCGACCCGGACGCGGGCCACGCTCGGCGGGATGATCGGCAACAACGCGTGCGGGTCGCGGGCGCTCGGCTACGGGCGGACGAGCGACAACGTGCTCGGCCTCGACGTCGTCACCGGATCCGGGGAGCGGCTCCGGCTGGGCGACGTGCCGGGGGCGCGCGCGGACAGCGTGCTGCTGGAGCGGCTGCGCGGCCTGGTGGGCGAGAACCTGGCCCTCGTCCGGACGGAGTTCGGGCGGTTCGGGCGGCAGGTCTCCGGATACTCCCTGGAGCACCTCCTGCCGGAGAAGGGGTTCGACGTCGCCCGGGCGCTGGTCGGCAGCGAGGGGACCCTCGCGCTGACGCTCGCGGCACGGGTGCGGATGGTCCGGGAGCCCGCGCACCGGGCGCTGGTGGTGCTCGGGTACGGGTCGATGGCCGAGGCGGCCGACGCCGTCCCGGCGATCCTGCCGCACGGCCCGGTCGCGTGCGAGGGCCTGGACTCGCGGATCGTGAACGTCGTGCGGGAGCGCCGGGGCGCGGGCGCGGTCCCGCCGCTGCCGTCCGGCTCCGGCTGGCTGCTGGTGGAGCTGGCCGGGCCCGAGACCGGGGCGCTGCGCTCCACGGCCCGCGAGATCGTCGCCGCGTCCGGCTGCGCCGACTCGGCGCTCGTCGAGGACATGGCGCTGGCCGACGCGCTGTGGCGGATCCGCGAGGACGGCTCCGGGCTCGTCGCGCGCACGCCCGCCGGCGAGCAGGCCCACGCCGGGTGGGAGGACGCGGCCGTCCTGCCCGAGCGTCTCGGCGCCTACCTGCGGGAGTTCGAGGCACTGCTGGCCGGCTACGACCTGTTCGGCGTCCCGTACGGGCACTTCGGCGACGGGTGCATCCACGTCCGGATCGACTTCCCGTTCGGGCGGGCCGACGGGACGCGCGTCTTCCGCGACTTCCTGAACGACGCGGCCTCGCTGGCGGCCCGGCACGGCGGCACCATGTCCGGCGAGCACGGCGACGGGCGGGCGCGCAGCGAGCTGCTGCCGCACATGTACTCGGCCGAGGCGCTGGCGCTGTGCTCGGCCGTCAAGGACGTCTTCGACCCCGACGACCTGCTCAACCCCGGCATCATCGTCCGTCCGGCGGCCGTGGACGCCGATGTGCGCGCCGTGCAGACGATCCCGCTCGACCGGGGCCTCGCTCTCGCCTACCGGGACGACCGCGGCGACCTGTCCCGAGCGGTGCACCGCTGCACCGGCGTGGGCAAATGCCGCGCCGACAACACCGGCGCGGGCGGCGTGATGTGCCCGTCCTACCTCGCGACCCGCGAGGAGAAGGACTCCACGCGCGGACGGGCCCGGGTCCTGCAGGAGGTCGTCAGCGGCAAGCTCGGCCCGGACGGCTGGCGCTCCGAGGCCCTGCACGACGTCCTCGACCTGTGCCTGGCGTGCAAGGGCTGCGCCTCCGACTGCCCGACCGGCGTCGACATGGCCTCCTACAAGGCGGAGGCGCTGCACCGGCGGTACCGGGGGCGGATCCGGCCGCGCTCCCACTACGCGCTCGGCCTGCTCCCCCGCTGGACGCGGCTCGCCGCCCGGGCGCCCGCGACGATCAGGGCGGTGAACGCGGCGCTGCGGTCGCGGGCGCTGAGGCCGCTGCTCGCCTGGGGCGCCGGCATCGACCGGCGGCGGACGCTCCCCGCGCTCGCGCCCGTGACGTTCCGGCGCTGGTTCGCCTCCCACCGCAGCCCCGAGGGCCGCAACGGCGACGTCGTCCTGTTCGTGGACAGCTTCAC
This sequence comes from Actinomadura sp. NPDC000600, assembly GCF_040492135.1. Taxonomy (NCBI): domain Bacteria; kingdom Bacillati; phylum Actinomycetota; class Actinomycetes; order Streptosporangiales; family Thermomonosporaceae; genus Actinomadura; species Actinomadura sp. NPDC000600. Next base: position 84,784 of record NZ_JBEUPD010000030.1, on the reverse strand, counting down.
CGACGCCTTCTCCCCGGAGGTCGGCCGGGCGACCGTGCGGGTGCTGGAGCACGCCGGGTACCGCGTCACGGTGACCGAGCGGCCCGTGTGCTGCGGGATCACGTGGATCTCGACCGGGCAGCTGGACGGCGCGCGGGCGCAGGCGCGGCGCACCGTGCGGGCGCTGCTCCCCCACGTCCGGCGCGGCGCCAGGGTCGTCGGCATGGAGCCGTCCTGCACCGGGGTGCTGCGGTCCGACGCCGAGGAGCTGCTGAGGGGGGTGGACGCGGCCGCCGCGCGCGAGGTGGCCGCCGCGACCCGGACCCTGGCCGAGCTGCTCGCCGAGACCCCGGACTGGACGCCGCCCGACCTGTCCGGCGTCACCGGGATCGCGCAGCCGCACTGCCACCACCACGCCGTCATGGGCTGGGCGAAGGACGCCGACCTGCTGAGGGAGGCGGGCGCCGACGTCGAACGCCTCGGCAACTGCTGCGGGCTGGCGGGCAACTTCGGCGTCGAGCAGGGGCACCACGAGGTGTCGGTCGCCGTCGCCGAGCAGCAGCTGCTCCCGGCCGTCCGCAGGACCGGGGACGACGGCGTGGTCCTGGCCGACGGGTTCAGCTGCCGCACGCAGCTCCGCGAGCTGGCGCACCGCGACGGCGAGCACCTCGCCCAGCTGCTGGCCCGCCGCCTGCCGGAGCGCTGACCGCCCGGCGCGCCCGGCCGTCCGGTCGGCCTAACCGCCCAGGGTGCGCGACAGTGTCAGGGCGGCGGTGTGGACGGCCGGGGCGACCGCGGCGAGCCGCATCCGGGTCGCCCAGCCCGACACCGACAGGGCGCCGAGGACCAGGCCGTCAGGGCCGAGGACGGGGCTGGCGGCGCAGACGATCCCGCGGCCCGACTCCTCCCGGTCGTAGGCGACGCCCTCGCGCCGGATCGTCTCCAGCTCCCGGGCGAGCAGCCCCGGCGCGGTCACGCTGCGCTCGCTCGCCTTGACGAGATCGGACTCCAGCACGCGCTTCACCACGTCCGGCGGGGAGAACGCGAGGATCGCCTTGCCCACCCCGGTCACGTGCGCGGGCAGCCGCCCGCCCACCTGCGACGGCAGCCGCGGCCCGCCGGAGGAGCCGAGGATCTCCACGTACACGACCTCGCGGCCTTCCAGCACCGCGAGGTGGACGGTCTGGCGGGTCGCCTCCCGCAGGTCCGACATGTACGGGACGGCGGCGTCCCGCAGCACCCGCTGGCGCGGCACCCGCTGCCCGATCTCGAACAGCCGCAGCCCGAGCCGCACCCGCGTGCCGCGACGCTCCAGCAGCCCGGCGTCCACCAGGTCGAGGGCGATGCGGTGCGCGGTCGACTTCGGCAGGCCGCTGCGGCGGGCGAGCTCGGCGGCGCCGAGGCCGTCGTCCTCCGGCCGGAACGCCGACAGCACCGCGACGACGCGGCGCAGGAAGCTCTCCTCGGACGGGACGGGCGGCATGGAAGAAGTGTCCCACCACGCGGGACGGGCGCGTTGCCCGCGGTGCCCCCGGCGGGAGAGGCTCGGCCTGCCCATACGACGAAAGGACGGCCCCATGGACCCGGGTTCCGTGGAGAAGGCCGCGGCCGCGCTGCTCGACGCGTACGCCACCGGCACTCCCATCTCGCCGCTGACGAAGGACCATCCGGACATGTCGGTGGCCGACGCCTACGCGGTCCAGCTCGCCCAGGTCGAGGCGTGGAAGGCCGCCGGCGCGCGGATCAAGGGCCACAAGGTCGGGCTGACCTCGGCCGCGATGCAGCGCCAGATGGGCGTGGACCAGCCGGACTTCGGCGTCCTGCTGGACACGATGTTCCTGCCGGAGAGCGCCCCCATCGACACCGGCCGCTTCCTGCAGCCCCGGATCGAGCCGGAGATCGCGTTCGTGCTGGGCCGCCCGCTGGCAGGGCCCGGCGCCACCGCGGCCGACGCGGTCGCGGCCGTCGAGTACGTGCTGCCCGCGCTGGAGGTCATCGACTCCCGCATCGCGGACTGGAAGATCACTCTCCCGGACACGATCGCGGACAACGCCTCCAGCGGCGGCGTCGTGCTCGGCACCCGCCCGGTGCGGCTGGACGACCAGGACCTGTCGCTGATGGGCTGCCTGCTGCGCCGCGACGGCGACCTGATCGACACCGGCGCGGGCGGCGCGGTCCTCGGCTCGCCGATCAACGCGCTGGTCTGGCTGGCCAACGTCCTCGGCGAGCGCGGCGTGAGCCTGGAGGCCGGGCACGTGGTGCTGCCCGGCTCGATCACCGCGGCCGTACCGGTCGCGCCTGGGGAGACACTGACGGCGACGTTCGCCGGGATCGGTTCTGTGACCGCCCGGTTCGGAGAGGAGGGTCAGGCATGAGCGAAGCGACCCGGGGGGCGCGGGGGGTCGCCCCCTCGCAGGGAACAGGCATGAGCAGGTTGACGGCGGCGATCGTCGGGCCGGGGAACATCGGCACCGACCTGCTGGTCAAGCTCCAGCGCAGCGAACTGATCGACGTCCACTCGATGGTCGGGGTGGTGCCGGAGTCCGACGGCCTGGAGCGCGCCCGCAAGATGGGCGTCCCGGCGTCGGCGGAGGGCGTGGACTGGCTGCTGAAGCAGCCCACGCTGCCCGACATCGTGTTCGAGGCGACGTCGGCGAAGGCGCACCTGGCCAACGCGCCCCGCTACGAGGAGGCGGGGATCACGGCGATCGACCTCACGCCGGCCGCGACGGGCCCCCTCGTGTGCCCGCCGGTGAACCTGGACTCGCTCTCGGACGCCCCCAACCTCAACATGATCACCTGCGGCGGGCAGGCGACGATCCCGATCGTGCACGCGGTGTCGTCGGTGGTGCCGGTGCCGTACGCGGAGATCGTCGCCTCGATCGCGTCCCGGTCGGCCGGTCCCGGCACCCGCGCGAACATCGACGAGTTCACCGAGACCACGGCCCGCGCGATCGAGCAGGTCGGCGGCGCCGGGCGGGGCAAGGCGATCATCATTCTGAACCCGGTGGACCCACCGATGATCATGCGGGACACGGTGTTCTGCGCGATCCCGTCCGACGCCGACACCAAGGCGATCGCGGAGTCGGTCGAGAAGATGGTCGCGGAGGTCGCCGCCTACGTCCCCGGCTACACGCTGCGGGCCGAGCCGCAGTTCGACGAGCCCCGCGACATCTGGAACGGGATGGCCCGCGTCGCGGTGTTCCTGGAGGTCCGCGGCAACGGCGACTACCTGCCGCCGTGGGCCGGCAACCTCGACATCATGACCGCGGCCGCCGCCAGGGTCGGCGAGCAGCTCGCGCGCAGGAAGGCCTCCTCATGAGTGAAGCGAACCAGGTGAGCGACGTCAGCGAAAAGATCCGGATCACCGACTCGACGCTGCGGGACGGCAGCCACGCGATGGCGCACCGCTTCACCGAGGAGCAGGTCCGCGGCGTCGTGCACGCCCTGGACGCCGCGGGCGTCGAGGTCATCGAGGTCACCCACGGCGACGGCCTCGGCGGGTCGTCCTTCAACTACGGCTTCTCGCTGGAGGACGACGTCAAGCTCGTCGCCGCCGCCGTGGACGAAGCGACCCGGGCCAAGATCGCCGTCCTGCTGCTGCCGGGGCTCGGCACGGTCAACGACCTGAAGATGGCGCACGACGCGGGCGCGTCCGTCGCCCGGGTCGCCACCCACTGCACCGAGGCCGACGTGTCGCTGCAGCACTTCGCCGCCGCCCGCGACCTCGGCATGGAGACCGTCGGGTTCCTCATGCTGTCGCACCGGGTGGGGCCGCAGGAGCTGGCGCGGCAGGCCCGGATCATGGTGGACGGCGGTGCGCAGTGCGTCTACGTTGTCGACTCCGCCGGCGCCCTCGTCCTCGGCGAGGCGCAGGAGCGGATCAGCGCGCTGGTCAAGGAGATCGGGCACGAGGCGCAGGTCGGCTTCCACGGCCACCAGAACCTCTCGCTCGGCGTCGCCAACTCCGTCCTGGCGCAGCAGAACGGCGCGCGGCAGATCGACGGGGCGCTGTGCGCGCTCGGCGCGGGCGCGGGCAACTCCCCCACCGAGGTGCTGGTCGCGACGTTCGAGCGGCTCGGCGTCCCGACCGGCGTGGACGTGCAGGGCGCGATGGCGGCGGCGGACGACGTGGTGAAGCCGTTCCTGCACCGGCTGCCGTTCGCCGACCGGGGCGCGATCACGCAGGGGTACGCGGGCGTGTACTCAAGCTTCCTGCTGCACGCAGAGCGGGCCGCCGAACGCTACGGCGTCCCGGCGCACGAGATCCTGCAGAAGGTCGGCGAGGCCGGCTACGTGGGCGGCCAGGAGGACATGATCATCGACGTGGCGCTCCAGCTCGCCGCCGAGCGGGACCGCAAGGCCTAGCGCGGGTCATACCGCGAGGGGGCTGCGGTCCAGGTCGTCCAGCAGGGCGCGGGGGTCGTCGTAGACGGCCGCCGCGCCCGCCTCCTCCAGCTCGGCGCGGCTCCAGCCGCCGGTGAGCACGCACACGCACGACATGCCCGCGCGCTGGGCCGCCTCGACGTCCCAGCGGGTGTCGCCGACGAACACGGCCTTCGCGGCGGGCACCCCGGCGCGCTCCAGGGCGAGCTGGACGAGGTCGGGCGCCGGCTTGGTCACCTCCACCTCCGAGCCGGAGGTGGCCTCGTCGATCGCGTCGTCGGCGTCCAGCGCCGCCCGCAGCGCCTTCAGCTCGGGCGCGGCCGCGGAGCTGGCCAGCACGACGCGGCTCCCCCGCCCGGCGCAGGCCCGCAGCAGGTCGGCGGCGCCGTCGAACGCCCGCAGCCGCGACCAGTACTGCGCGTACAGGGCCGTGTGCGCGGTGCGGATGCCGTCGTCGGCGTCCGGGTCCCGGTCCTCCGGGAGCAGGTGGTCGAGCAGCTTGTCCGAGCCCATGCCGATCGCCCGGTGAACGTCCGCCATGGGGACGGTGTGCCCGTGCTGGAGGAACGCCTGCCACCAGGTGGCGGCGTGCAGGTAGTTGGTGTCGACCAGCGTGCCGTCGACGTCGAAGAGCACCGCATCGATCATGCAGCGGCCCCTACCCCGTGCGCCCCCGGGGAATCGGGGCCCGCGCCGATCTCGATCGGTTGCACGGTGCAAGCGTTGGGATAGCGTGGCGTGATGACCCACGAGGAGCCCCGCGCGTCCACACCCCGCGGCCTGGCACGCCGGGAGCAGCTCGTGGGGATCGGGCTCGACCTGCTCGCCGAGGGCGGCTGGGCCGCGCTGACCGCCCGGGCGGTCGCGGACCGGGCCCGGATCCGGCCGGGGCTGCTCCACCACTACTTCAACGGGCTGCCGGGCCTGCACGTCGCCGTCGCGCAGCGGGCCAGCGAGACGATCGTCGACCCGGTGGTGGACGCGCTGGTCGCCGCGCCGGACGCGGCGGCCGCGCTGCGGGTGCTGCGCGAGCGCGTCCTGGCCATGCTCGCCGGCGAGCGCAACCTCAGGCTCACCGCCGAACTGCTGGTCCGCGCGCTGCGCGACCCGCGGATGGGCGCCGAGCGGCGGGACTGGGCCCGGGACGTGCGGGCCCGCGTCGCCGCGCGGCTGGAGCATCTGCGCCCCGGCTGGCCCGCCGAGCGCCGCGAGGGCACCGCCATGCTCTTCACCGCCGTGCTGGACGGCCTGCTGCTCCAGCTGATCATCGATCCCGACCTGCCAACCGACCCGGCCCTGCACGCGACCGAGGCCCTGGTCGCCGACCGCTGACCGCCGCTCAGTCGTGCCGCGCAGGGACGATCGCGACGGCCCTGCGGGCCTCCCGGAGGATCGCCGTGCTGGTCGTGCCGAGCGGGGCGATCCCGGCGCCCCGGTCGCCGAGCACCAGCAGGCCGGCGTCGTCCGCCGCGTCGAACAGCGCCTGCAGGGGGCGCTCCAGCAGCAGCGAGACCCGGATGTCGAGCTCCGGGTACCGCTCGCGCCACGGCGCGACGGCCGCCTCCAGCTCGGCGGCGCGCGTCTTCTCCAGCAGCTCCCGGTCGTGGAACAGCGCCAGCTCGGCCGCGTCGACGGCGGCGGGCTCCCAGCAGGCGTACAGCACGCGCAGCTCCCAGCGGCGCAGCGCCGCCTCCGCGGCGGCGAAGCCGAGTGCCGGGTCGCACCACGTCGACCCGTCGGCGCCCGCCACGACCCGGCGCGGGCCCGCGCCGTCCTTGACGACGACCAGCGGGCGGGACGCCCCCGCCGCGAGCTCCAGCGCCGCCGCGCCCTCCTCCAGCCGCTCGGGCGCCCCGACCACCATCAGCTCCGCATCGCGGGACTCGTGCAGCAGCGCCTCCCGGGCCGGGCCGCGGACGAGGCGGCCGCGCACCGTGCCGGTCGCCCCCAGCTCCCGGGCCCGGCGCCTGCCGCGCTCCAGGAGGTTCCGCCCCGCCCGCATCATGACCGCCTCGGCGCGCGGGTCCCGGTGCTCCTCCGGGTAGGGCCAGTGCCAGCAGTGGCACAGCACCAGGTCGACGCCGCGCAGCCGGGCCTCCTCGATCGCCCAGCGCAGCGCCGTGTCGTTCTCCGCCGTCCCGTCGTAACCGAACAGGACGTGCGCTCGCCCGTCCCTTTCCACGCCCTCCATGTGCCTGCCCTCCTCCTGCCAGTCTGCGCGCTCGCCGCGCGCACAAGAAGAGGCGCGTACCCGTCCGCTTTCGGAAGCGATTACTGTCACGGGCGAAGGAGGAGGCAATGACAAGGCTTGGACGGGTTCGTCGCCGTTTCGGGTTCGACCGCAACGATCTGCGACGCGGGGTCGACCGCCGCCAGCGGGCGGCCGGGGTCGCCGCCGTGCTGCTGTTCACGGTGCTCGCCCCGCCCGCGTCCGTGCTCCTGGCCGCCGACGCCTACCGCAGCGGCGTCCGGGCCGAGCACCGGAACGTCCACCGCATCACGGCACAGATCACCCACACGGAGTCCGAGGGCGGCGCCGGCGTGCGCCACACCTACGCCGAGCTGGCCTGGACGTCCGTCGACGGCCGGACGCGGACCACCGTCGTCCCGGCCGACAAGTCCGTCAGGCCGGGCATGGGGCAGCGGATCTGGGTGGACGCCGCGGGCAACCCGGTCCGGCACCCGCAGACCCGCGCCGCCACCGTCGCCACCACCGCCGTGGCCGCGGCCGCGGCGGCCGCCGCCACGGGGATCCCCCTGCTGGCCGGCTACTTCCTCGTCCGCCGCCGCTGCGACCGCCGCCGCGACGCCCTCTGGGACGAGAGCTGGACGAGCCTGGCCCAGCACGCCTGATCCGTTCCCCAAGCGGCCCCCATTTCCGGGTCACGGCGACCGCTCCGAGACGATCTTCACCGCTCCCGGGGGTAGGCCGAGGGCATCTGACCTCGGGGGAAAGGGGAGGCCGTGTTCAGGAGGATCGCGGCGGAGCTCGTGGGCACGCTGCTCCTGGTCTACTTCGCGGTGGGCGTCGCGACGCTGTCGTTCGGCTTCGGCGTCGCCGGCCGGAGCCTCGCGGCGGGCGTCGTCGCGACGGCGCTGGCCTTCGGCCTGGTGCTGCTGGTCCTGGTCTACGCGATCGGGCCGATCTCGGGGTGCCACATCAACCCGGCCGTCACTCTGGGCGTGCTGCTCGCCCGCCGGATCCCGCCGGTCGACGCCGTCGGCTACTGGATCGCCCAGTTCGTCGGCGGCATCCTGGGCGCGCTGCTCCTCTGGGCGACCTTCTCCGGCTCGCCGCTCTACGAGCGCTCCGTGACCGGCCTCGGCGCGGACGGGTGGGGCGCCGCCAGCCTCATCCGCATCGACATGGGCGGCGCGTTCCTCACGGAGGTCGTGCTGACCGCCCTGTTCGTGTTCATCGTGCTGTCCATGACGAGCACGGCGGCCATCCCGTCCGTCGCCGGGGTCGGCATCGGGCTCGCCCTCACGACCGTCCACCTCATCGGCATCCCGATCACGGGGACCTCGGTCAACCCGGCCCGCAGCCTCGGCCCCGCCGTCGTCCTGGGCGGGACGGCCCTGTCGCAGGTGTGGCTGTTCATCGTCGCGCCCCTGGTGGGGTCCGTGGTGGCCGCGGCGCTGCACAGCTTCGTCGGTCCGCCGGAGAAGGAGACCCCGCTCCCGCCCGTCGAGGAGACCCCCTAGCCCGGCGGCAGGCGGTTCAACAGGCAGAGCGGGGCGCGGCTCAGTCGGTGCCGGACTCCATGGCGGCGCGGTCCAGGACCTCGGCGTCCCCGGAGTCCTTGCCGCGGGAGGCGATCATCTCGGCGCCGCCCGCCGGCATCGCGCCGATCAGCCCGGTGGAGGCCGCCTGCGCCGCGCCGATCAGGCGCGGGTGCGAGCTGCCGACCATGCCGAGCCCGGCGTACTGCTCCAGCTTGGCGCGGGAGTCGGCGATGTCGAGGTTGCGCATGGTCAGCTGCCCGATCCGGTCCACGGGGCCGAAGGCGGAGTCCTCGGTGCGCTCCATGGACAGCTTGTCGGGGTGGTAGCTGAACGCCGGCCCGGACGTGTCGAGGATGGAGTAGTCCTCGCCGCGCCGCAGCCGCAGGGTGACCTCGCCGGTGACGGCCGTCCCGACCCAGCGCTGCAGGGACTCGCGCAGCATCAGGGCCTGCGGGTCGAGCCAGCGCCCCTCGTACATGAGCCGGCCGAGCCGCCGCCCCTCGCTGTGGTAGGTGGCGAGGGTGTCCTCGTTGTGGATCGCGTTGACGAGCCGCTCGTAGGCCGCGTGCAGCAGCGCCATGCCGGGCGCCTCGTAGATGCCGCGGCTCTTGGCCTCGATGACGCGGTTCTCGATCTGGTCGGACATGCCGAGGCCGTGCCGCCCGCCGATGGCGTTGGCCTCCAGCACCAGGTCGACGGCGGACCCGAACTCCTTGCCGTTGATCGTGACCGGGCGGCCCTGCTCGAAGCCGATCGTGACGTCCTCGGCGGGGATCTCCACCTGGGGGTCCCAGAACCGGACGCCCATGATCGGCTCGACGGTCTCGATGCCGGCGTCGAGGTGCTCCAGCGCCTTGGCCTCGTGGGTGGCGCCCCAGATGTTGGCGTCGGTGGAGTAGGCCTTCTCCGCGCTGTCCCGGTAGGGCAGGCCGCGCTCGAGCAGCCATTCCGACATCTCCGTGCGGCCGCCGAGCTCGCTGACGAAGTCGCCGTCCAGCCAGGGCTTGTAGACCAGCAGGGACGGGTTGGCCAGCAGCCCGTACCGGTAGAACCGCTCGATGTCGTTGCCCTTGAACGTCGAGCCGTCGCCCCAGATCTGGACGTCGTCCTCCAGCATCGCGCGGACCAGGAGGGTCCCCGTCACGGCCCGCCCGAGCGGCGTGGTGTTGAAGTAGCTGCGGCCGCCGGACCGGATGTGGAACGCGCCGCACGCCAGCGCGGCGAGCCCCTCCTCCACGAGGGCGGCCCGGCAGTCGACCAGGCGCGCGACCTCCGCCCCGTACTTGGCGGCGCGGCCGGGCACCGAGGCGATGTCGGGCTCGTCGTACTGCCCGATGTCGGCGGTGTAGGCGCACGGGACCGCGCCCTTGTCGCGCATCCACGCGACGGCCACCGAAGTGTCGAGGCCGCCGGAGAAGGCGATCCCGACGCGCTCACCGACGGGCAGGGAGGTCAGCACTTTGGACATGAGCACAAGTATGCACGCTCCTGCATGAACATGCAACGCCGCCGCGCTTCCACAGGTCCGGGACGGGGGAAGTCGTTCACCGCCCCGCACGGCCCGGTCGCATCGGCTGGGCCTCGAAGGCGCCGTGCGACCGCGCGCCGCAGGCGCCGCGCCCGGTCCCGGGCTCGAGGCATTCGGCGCCCAGGACTTCACGACCGCCCAGGAGGGCGGTCGGAATGCGGGACGCCGAGTAGTACCGAACCGCACCGCTTTGAACTTGAATGCACAATGCTCTATTCGTCACACATTCGCCCTTCCGAGATGCGGAGGCGACACGGCGGCTTGATTATCAGTGACCATGGCACCGGCAATTACCGCGCAAGTTGCACGACCCGGAATTGGAATGACCGTAATATGGCGATCCGCCATCGACGAATGGCCGCTTGTGGCCGATGATTTTCCATTCCGCGCGGCCTCGCGTTCCCTGGTTCATGGCGCTGACGACGACCGGCCGCACGAGCGGAGGACGCGTCCCGCCGCGGACCGTCCGAGTCCGGTCCCACTCGGCCGGCCCCCGGCCCGCCGAGCCCGAGCGAGAATTGTCCAGTTACTCCGGATTGCACGGAACGGAAGGAGACGAGATGCGGCCCGTCCGACAACCAGGCGTTACCCGCCAAAGCAGTCGAGAGGCGGCGGAACCCCGGGATTGCGGGGCGGCGGGCACGGAGAACCCGGGCGGTCCGGAAGCGAAGTGTTTTCTAACGCTGCCGAGAGCTTTCCATCTGCCGGGCTCCCCGCTCTTCCAAAAGTCGACCCGGTCACGGGAAGATTAGGATCGGTAACGCAGAGCAACCACCAACGGAAGCCAAAACTGATCATGGACACGCCCGTCAACCCCGCTGACCAGGCGTTAGCCCGTCTCCGCGAGGACTTCCAAGGCCACCGGATCTGGCGCGCGACGCGCTACGACGGAAAGCTCGGCGACTGGGTCGCCACGCTGCACGACCCGAAGGCCGGCATTGACCCGACCGTTATATGCACCACCGCGGACGAACTCCGCAAGGTGCTCACCAACGAGCTCAGCCGCGCAGCCTGCCAGCCGACGCCCCTACGCGGCAGCCGGGGGCGCCGGTAATGGGATGGATCGAACCGAAGCATCTCCCTACCGGCGCCTCGGCGTCCTCCATCACGGACCATCTCGACCGGCTCGCACGGGAAGTGGTCCGGGAGGGCTGGGAGGCCGTGCCGCGCTACGAGGGGACGCGCCCGTTCCTGCGCGTCTTCGACCCGGCCGTCCCGGGGTTCGGCGAGAGCATCGCGCTCGTCCCCGGGGCGGTGCCGGACCTCTGGTGCTACCGGTCCAGCACCGGAGAGGAGCTGGGCCCGCACACGGACCCGGTCGGCGCGGCCGGGCAGGTCACCCGGATCCTCACGCCCTTCGTGACGGCCGCGCTCGCCCGCCGGGCGCGCCGCCCGGTGCGGAACGGCGTCGCGCTCCCGGCCCCGCCGCCCGACCCCGACCCGTCCCGCACGAGAACGATCGCCGACCTCCACGCGCGCTTCGGGGTCATCTGCTGGTGGGGCGCCCACACCAAGGAGTGGTGGGCCCTCATCCCCGGCGCCGCGCGGTGGAGGCTCGTCAACGCGCCCGCTTCGGAGGCCCTCGCCGAGACGATCGCCGCCCACGCGCTCCCGTAGCCCTCCGGGCGGCCGGGGAGGCCGTTCCCTCCCCGGCGCCCGGGCTCACTTCGGGGCGGGCTGGTCGCCGTCCTTGAGGAGGGCCTTATGGATCTTGCCTACGGGGGTCAGGGGGACGTCCCGGGTGATGACGAACTGGCGCGGGACCTTGTAGTCGGCCAGGCGGTCCCGGCAGTAGGCGGTCAGTTCCTCGGCGGTGGGCGGCTCGGCGTCCGGGCGTGGGACGACGTAGAAGCGCCCGACCTCGCCCAGGACCGCGTCGGGGACCCCGATGCCGGCGGCCATCGCGACCTTCGGGTGGGCGGTCAGGACGTTCTCGATCTCGACCGGGTAGACGTTGAAGCCGCCCTGGATGTACATCTCCTTCTTCCGCCCGCGCAGGACCAGGTGCCCGTCGGGCTCCATCTCGACCATGTCCCCGGTGGCGAGCCAGCCGTCCGGGAGGAACACCTCGGCGGTCTCGTCCGGCATGTCCCAGTATCCGGCGGCAACGCAGGCGCCGCGGATCTGGAGCTCGCCGGTCTCGCCCGGCGGGAGGACGGTGCCGTCGGGCGCCGTCACGCGGGCCTCGAAGTCGCCGATAACCGCCCCGAGAGTCCGGGAGACCGTCTCGGGGTCGTCGTCCATCGGCGACAGCACGCAGGCGCCCGACGACTCCGACAGGCCGTACAGGCCGTAGAGCGGCGCGCCGGGGAAGCCGCGCCGGATCGCGTCGGCGAGCGCGGGCTCCACGTTGGAGCCGCCCGCCATGCACAGCCGCACGGACGAGACGTCGTGCTCGGCGAAGTCGGGGCGGCCGAGCATCAGCACGTACATCGTCGGGACGGCGCCGAGGAACGTCACCCGGTGCCGCTCGATCGCGCGCAGGGCGGCGTCCGGCGAGAACGCGGGCAGGAGCGCGACCGATCCCCCGCTGACCAGCGCCGCCATGATCGTGCAGGTGATGCCGCCGACGTGGTTGAACGGGAGGTGCCCGAGCAGGACGTCGTCGTCCGCCATTCCGAAGTGGTCGGCCTGGGCCGAGGCGGAGGCCAGCATGCTGCGGTGGGTGATGACCGCGCCCTTCGGGCGTCCCGTGGTCCCGGACGTGTAGAGGATCATCAGCGGGTCGTCCGGAGCCACCGCGGCGCGGGCCGCGGGGAGGGACTCGGGGGCCGGGGCGGAGGCCAGGGCGTCGAAGCCCGCACCGAAGTACACGGCGGGGATCCCGGACGACTCGAAGTAGGCGGCGAAGTCGAAGTCGGGCACGGCGTCGACGCTGATGACCAGCCGGGCGCCGCTCTGGCCGAGCATGTGGGACAGCTCCCGCTCCCGGTAGCGGACGTTGAGCGGGACGACGACGGCGCCGATCCGGGCCGCGCCGAAGAACGCCGCCAGCCACTGCGCGGTGTTGGGGCCGAGCAGGCCGACGCGGTCGCCCCGGCCGACGCCGCGGGCCAGCAGCCCGGCCGCGACCCGGTCGGTCAGCTCGTCGAACCCGGTGAACGTGATGGTGTGATCGCCGTCGTGGAGGAACGCCTCGTCCCGCGTCGCCGCGGCCTCCAGCGCCCCTCCGACCGTCACTGCCCGCATGTCGCCTTCCCTCGTCCCGGTGGCATCTCATCAGGGAGCGGTCGTGCACACACCTCAGAGCTTGCGGCCGACTCCGGCGTAGAACCAGATCGGCAGGGCCTCCTCGAGCGCGACCGGACGCTCGGGCCGCCACAGCGGCGCCCACACCAGGCCGGGGTCGACCAGGTCGAAGTCGCCGAACAGCCCCGTCACCTGCTCGCGGGTCCGCGGCGTGCCGGGCGCGTTCGTCCTCTTGTAGACCTCCACGACCTTCGCCACGATGTCGGGCACGCCGTCGGCGGAGGCGTGGGTGATCGCCATGTGGCTGCCGGGAGCGAGGGCGTCGCGCAGTTCGGCCATGATGCCGGGCGGGTCGTCCTCGTCGGGGATGAAGTGCAGGGTCGCGATCGTCAGCAGCGCGACCGGCTTCCGCAGGTCCAGCAGCCGGGTGATCTCGGGGTGCTCCAGGATCTCGCGGGGGCGGCGGATGTCGGCCTGGACCATCCGGGTGCCGGGCGAGTCGGCGAGGATGGCCCGCCCGTGCGCGACCACCTGGCCGTCGTAGTCGACGTAGGCGACGCGGGCGGCGGCGTTCACCGCCTGCGCGATCTGGTGGACGTTCTGCTGGGTGGGCAGCCCGGTGCCGATGTCGAGGAACTGGTCGATGCCCTGCTCGGCCATGTACCGGACGGCGCGGCCCATGAACGCCCGGTTCTCCTTGATCAGGGTGGTCAGGGTGGGGTCGGCGGCCTTGGCCTCCTCGGCGCGGAGGCGGTCGGCCTCGTAGTGGTCCTTGCCGCCGAGGTAGTAGTCGTACATGCGAGCGATGTTCGGCACGCTCGGGTCGAATCCGCCTGGCCCAAACCCCTCGCCTGCCACCGTGCCTCCCTCGCGGACAGCCCCATGCTGATCTTCACACGCCACTCTATGGTCTGCAATCGCTCCATCGGACCGGTCCACACGAACAACCGATCACGATTCGGTCGGACGGCGGGAGGCCCCGGCCGGGCCGACCGGCCGGGGCCTCCCGCCGCCGCGGATCAGAGCTTGGGGGTGCCCTGCAGACCCCAGGTCTGGTCCCCTTGGCCGTCGTCGTTGACGTTGGCGACGACGTGCCCGTCGGCGGTGTTCCCGCTGATGTTCAGGTAGGAGCCGGAACTCGGCAGCCGGCAGGTGCGCGACCCGGAGGAGCTGCCGTTGATCGCCGAGGTGAAGTCGCAGGTCCTGGTCTTGACGTCGGCGTCGTTCTGCTCGATCCGGACCTGGACGTCGAAGTTCTCGAACTTGCCCGCCCCGGAGTCGCCCCAGCTGACCTCGGCGGTCGCCCACTTGTAGCTGTCGCCGCCTCCCGAGCCGCCCCAGTTGCGGTAGATGCAGAGCTTCACCGTGACGTCGGCGTTGAAGCCGTTGGTCGGGTACTCCTTCGAACTCGTCGCGCACTGGGTGTCGGTCGCGTTCGCGGGTCCCGCCAGCGTCAGCGTGCCGAGACCGGCCAGCGACGTCGCCGCCAGCCCCGTGGCCAGCATCCGGCCCATCCGCTGCTTCACTTGCCCTCCTGTCCGGAGAAGCCGCGAGGCTCTCCTTGATCACGAACGACCTTACGGACGATCCGAAACCAAGATCAATCCTTTTGCGCAGCGCCGCCATGTCCAGCGACCACGGGATGACGGCGGAGAGCAGCGCGAGGCCGAGGCACGCGAGCAGCACCTCCGGTCACCGCATGATCGACCATCGCCTGGAGACCCTGCGCGTGCTGCGGGAGCGGGGCACGGTCACCGCGACCGCCGACGCGCTGCACCTGACGCCCTCGACGGTGTCGCAGCAGCTCCGGCAGCTCGCCCGCGACCTCGGCGTCGACCTGCTGGAGGCGCAGGGGCGGCGGGTGCGGCTCACCGCCGCGGCGCACACGGTGCTGCGGCACGCCGACGTCCTGGCCGCGCAGTGGGAGCGTGCCCGCGCCGACCTCGCCGGCCACCGCGCCGGGACGGCCGGGCAGGTGCGGTTCTGCGCCGTCTCCAGCGCCCTCGCCGCGCTCGTGGCGCCGGCCGCCGCGGCTCCGCGAGGAGCATCCGGCGCTCGCCGTGCACATGAGCGAGAAGGAGAGCGAGGACGCCGCCCACCTGCTCCTCGCCCGGCACTGCGACATCGCCGTGGTCGTCCCCAGCGAGCAGACCCCGGCCCCGGACGACGCGCGGTTCGCGCAGTGGCCGGTGCTCGACGAGCCGCAGGACCTGCTCGTCCCGGCCGGGCATCCGCTCGCCGCGGGCGGGGCGGCCCGGCTCGCCGACGCGGCGGCCGAGCCCTGGATCGGCTCACCGGACCGGTTCGACCAGCACCAGCTCATGCTCGCCGCCTGCGCCGCCGCGCGGCCCTGACGATCGACAACCGCGGCGAAGGCCCCTAACTTGAGTGCTTCGGTGGCGGTTACCTCCGGCGGCCGCGCGTCCTCCGCCGGATGTCAGCTGAATGGAGAAGTCATGCCCTTCCCCGCAGGGCACGAGCCTCAGGCGTTCGACCCGACCGCGCCCAACGAGAGCCGCATGCACGACTACTACCTCGGCGGCAAGGACAACTACGCCGCCGACCGGGAGGCGGCGCTCCAGGCGATCGAGCTGGCACCGGAGCTGCCCGTCCTGGCGCGGGAGGGCCGCAAGTTCCTGGACCGCGTCGTGCGGTTCCTCGCGGCCGCGGGAATCCGCCAGTTCCTGGACATCGGGACCGGTCTGCCCACGCAGGGAAGCGTCCACCAGATCGCCCAGGCGGTGGCGCCCGACTGCCGGGTCGTGTACGTGGACAACGACCCCGTGGTGCGCGTCCACGCCCAGGCCCTGCTGGGGAAGGACCCCCGCACCGCGGTCGTCGAGGCCGACATGCGCGATGCCGAAGGGATCGCGGGCGACCCGGCCCTGCGCCGCCTGATCGACCTCGACCAGCCGACGGCGCTGCTGTTCTTCCACGTCCTCTACACCATCCCCGACGACGAGGAGGTGGCGCGGAGCGTCGGGCGGCTGGGCGACCTGATGGCCCCGGGCAGCTACATGGCGATCTCGCATCCGGTCAGCGACCTGTGCCCGGAGGTCACCGCGCGGCTCGCCTTCCTCTACCAGCAGCAGACCCACGCGATCCGCGGCACGCCCCGGTCGAACATCCGCACCAGGGCCGAGGTGGAGCGGCTCTTCTCCGGCTGGGACCTGGTCGAGCCCGGTGTCGTCTACCTCCCCATGTGGCGTCCCGAGCACGAGACCATCGAGACGTCCAGGCCGATCTGGAGCGTCGGGGGCGTCGGGCACAAGCCCTGACGCCCGTCACGCGACCGGCGTGCCGTAGACGCTCACCTCGGTGAGGTGGAAGGTGAGGTTGGCGGTGTTGCCGGTCCCCACCACCCGGACGTAGCGGGCCCGGGCCTCGGTGGCCATGGTGTCGCCCGCGTCGGCGGCGGGGCGGGGCCCGTTGCGGCCGCCGATGCCGAACCAGTGGACGCCCGGCCTCACCTGTCCCACGGTGGGGCAGGCGGTGGACGACCTGGTCGAGGCGGGCTGGCTCCAGCAGCACGACCCGGCGGCCGCGTCCCGCACGGCGGCCGCCCCACCGTCCGGGTCTCCCTGCACGGCCGCGCCGCGCCCGTGCTCGGGCTCGACGTCGGCCCGCACACGGTCAGCGCGGGGGTCGGCGAGCTCGCCGCCCGGCGCCTGGCGGCCGTCCGACGCCCCGTCGGCCGGAGCGAGGCCGGGCTGAGCGAGGCCTGCCACCTCCTGCGCGCCGCCGACGAGGTGATCGGGCTCGCCCTCCAGGAGGCCGGTCTCGGCGCGGACGAGATCGCCGGGGTGGTGGCCGCCCCGCCGGGCATCGTCGACCCCGGCGCGAGCCGCGTCCTGCTGGCGCCGAGCGTGCCCGGCTGGACGTCGGTGGACCTCGCCGGCCACCTGCGCGTCCTCACTGGCGCCCTGCACCTGGCCGTCGCCGAGGTCTGGCGCCGCATCCCGGCGGTGGATCCGCACGGCCGGGCATGACCCGGGCGCCGGAAAATGCCCGGACGCGGCCCGCGGCGGCTCCGGCGCCCGGGAAATGCGGAACTGCCGCCGGCGGCTATCCCACGATCAGCTGGAAGTTCACCGGCCGGTTGCCCGGGAATGCCACTTCGCCATTGCCGTCGAGCATTTTAAAGCGCACGAAACAGAAGGCCGGCCCGGGCGGGGCCGTCACCTGGGTCCGGATGTCGACGACCCCGCCGGGCGGTGTGTCCGGGACCGGGACGTCCACGATCGTCTGGCACTGGTCGCGGCGCTGCGGCAGGTCGATGCGGTGCAGGGAGTAGCCGCGCCAGGCGACGGCGCCGGTGTTCTTGAAGCGCCACACCTTCTCGGCCTTCGCGCCGCGGCGGACGCGGGTGCAGTCGGGCAGGGTGACGTCGGCGACGAACACGGCGCGGTCGCCCTCGTGCGCGGGCGCGCTCTGCGGCGGGTTCTGCTGCTTCACGGGGCAGTCGGAGGAGGTGATCACCGGGCCGGCGGAGGAGACCGGCCGGCGGGCGGCGGTGTTGCCGGTGGCGTCCGGCAGGAGGGAGTCCCCGATCACGGCGGCAGCGGCGATGGCCGCGGCCAGGGCCCCCAGCGCGACGTACCGGCGGCGCGACCGCGCGAACCTCCGAGCGGGCCCGTGCTCGACCACGTACGGGACCGCGGGGCCGGAGATGCGCACGATCTCGCCGCTCTGGCGCGGCCCGTCCCGGTCCTGCGCATGCGGATCCGGCGCTTCCTGGACGTGCGTGCCCTGGTCGCGCGCACGCGGGTCGCCCGGATCGAGGGCCGCCGCCACGCCGGCCGGCGCGGGCTCCCGGTCGGCCGGGCCCGCCTCGCCCCGTTCGGCCGGTGCCGGGGCGGCGAGCGGCTGCTGCCCCGCGGCGCCCGCCGTGCGGACCAGCCGGTTCGCCGCCTCCCAGCGCTCGCGGTAGGCCTCCGGGTCGGCGCCGCAGGCCTTGACGAACTCGACCGTCGTCGCCCAGCTCGGGAGCCGGTTGCCCTGGGCCGCCTCGTGCAGGGTGGTGTGGGAGATCGCCCGCGAGCGGCCCGCCATCTCGCGGAACGACGGCGTGCCCGCCGAGGCGCGCAGTGCCCGCAGGTCGGCGGCGAAGCCCTCGATGGCGCGGGCGCGGTCCTTTCGCGACTTCCCCGGTGCGCCCGACACGTCCAGCTCCCTCGTCTACCGCGCATCGGCGCAACGGCGCCGTCGCGTGGCCCGCAGATTACCGGGCTCCCGGGGTTCTGGGTAGCTTGCCGTTTCGAAGCGGCTGTGTTAGAAACGCCGGCCGGGCTGATCACCCGGCGCCTTTTCCATGGCCGCCGGGTTAATGCCGAAGCAACGGCGATTATGGAATGGCGTCGAAGAGGCCGGGCGGCCCGGCGCGGGAGCGGGTCAGCCGGAGCCGCCGAAACTGATCTCGTTGCCCTCCGCGTCCCGGAAGACCACCTTGGTCACCCCGTTGCCGTACTCCTCGCGCTCCACCGGGGCGATGCCCCGCTCGGCGAGCGCCGCCACCCGGTCGCCGAGATCGTCCACGAACGAGAACACCAGGGCGTTCCCCGCCCGCTCCGGGTCCTGGACGATGTAGACGTACCGGTGCTCGGCCACCTCCCACACGGCCTCGACGTCGTTGGGCAGGAAGGACGGCTCGCCGCCGAAGAAGCGCTCGTACCACGGCCGCGCCGCCGCGTAGTCGGTGACGGGGATGCCTGCGAACAGATCGAGTGACATGTCTTTCCTCGCGCGTCGTCGATGCGTCGTGGATACGACCACGGTGGCGCCGCGAACTCATCGCGCCGGAGGGCGGCCGGTCCGTCCGCATGATCGGGCGGGCGGGTCGGTGCCATCCCGGACGGTCGGGCAGACTGGCCACGCGGCCCCCTCGGCCCGGTCGCGAAGTGTCCGCCTCTCGGAAAGGGATCTCGATGCGCGTTGTCTCGGAGGAGCATCTGGCACGGGTGCTCGCAGGGCTGCCGGGACGGCCCCGGATCGTGGCCGGCGGCAACTTCGCCGCCCCGCGCCGGGCACTCGGGATCGTGGACGCCGCGGTGGGCGAGTACCGGCTGTTCATGCTCAACGCCCAGGCGGGCCTTCCGGACCGCGAGGGCGTGGACCTGGAGACGCCCTTCGTCGGCGCCGGGATGCGCGGCCGCGCGAACCTGCGCTACTTCCCGTCGCGGCTGTCGCTGGTGCCGAACCTGCTGAAGGGCTCGCTGCCGCCGGACGTGGTGATCGTGCAGACCTCCCCGCCGGTCGGCGGGACCGTCTCGCTCGGGATCGAGGTGAACATCCTGCCCGCGGCCATCGAGGCCGTCCGGGCGCGGGGCGGCCTGGTCATCGCGCAGATCAACCCCGGCATGCCCTACACGTTCGGGGACGCCGTCCTGGCCACCGACGAGATCGACCTGGCGATCGAGGACGACGAGCCGCTCGCCACCCCGGTCCCCCGGCCGCCCGGGGAGGTCGCCCACGAGATCGGCCGGCGGGTCGCCCGGCTCGTCCCGGAGGACGCCACCCTCCAGCTCGGCATCGGCGCCATCCCGGACGCCGTGCTCTCCTCGCTCCTCGAGCGGCGGGGGCTCCGCGTCTGGTCGGAGATGTTCAGCGACGGCGTGCTGGCGCTGGAGAAGGCGGGGGCGCTCGACGCCGGCAGCCCGATCACCGCGTCGTTCGCGTTCGGCGGTCCGGAGCTCTACGCCTGGGCCGACCGCAACGAGCGGATCCGGATGCTGCGCACCGAGAAGACCAACGACCCGAGCCTCATCGCCCGCCAGCCCCGGATGGTGTCGGTGAACTCCGCGCTCCAGGTCGACCTGTTCGCCCAGGCCAACGCCAGCCGCGTCCGCGGGGCGATCTACTCCGGCTTCGGCGGGCAGACCGACTTCGTCGTCGGCGCTCTGCACTCCCCCGGCGGGCACGCCGTCATCGCCCTGCCGTCCTGGCATCCGCGCGCGGACGTCTCGACCGTCATCCCGCGCGTCACCGGCCCGGTCACCTCGTTCCAGCACAGCTACATCGTCAGCGAGCAGGGCACCGCCACCGTCTGGGGCAAGGACGCGGCCTCCCAGGCGCAGCAGATCATCGACAACGTCGCCCACCCCTCCGCCCGCGACGAGCTGCGCGTGCAGGGCCGGGAGCTCGGCTTCCCGCTGCGCTGACCCTCACCCCGGCGCGGCGGCCCGCGCTCGCACGCCCTCCTTCCCTGCGAGACGGCGGTGTCTTCCCGGTCCGATTCGTCAGGGACGGTAGGTGCGGCCTTCGACGCCCCACTCCCCGTAGGGCGGGAGCGCGCCGCCGTCGATGGCGCGGATGCTGGGACGTCCGATATGGGCGAACACCAGGCGGCGCACCCGGCGGCGGCGGGCCTGCTCGGCGGTGTCCAGGACGGCCGCATGCCCGCCGACTCCCCGGGCGAAGCGGATCGGGCGGCGCCATCCGGCCGCGTCGGCGAACAGCAGGTCGGCGCCGTCCGCCCAGTCGGGGAACTCCCAGAACTCCGGCGCCCAGACCGTGCGGGTGCCGCCGGCCTCGATCCGGTAGCCGTAGGCGGGGTGGGTGGTGTGAACCACCGGCACTGGCTCGATGCTGATTCCGGCGCTGCGGAACGGGGCGACGGCGGGCTCCAGATCCAGGCTCCTGCACCGGCGGCGGATGTCCGGCATCAGTTCGGCGCGGTCGTCGGTCACCAGCCACGCCCCCACCCGGTCCGGCGGCACCGCGTCCCCGCCGCCGTCCAGCATGACGCGGTCGGGGCCGTGCCGGACCAGCAGGCCGGCGGGACGGAAGCGCGGCGAGTTCATCGCCCCGACCCCGAGCAGGCTGAACCGCGGGAACCGGTCCACGGTCCGCCCGTCCCCCGTCGGCGCCGATCTACTCCGTCCACCGGTGCCGAGCCCTCCGTGATCAAGCGGCGGCATGAAGCCGTGCCCCTATTGGCAGAGCGCCAATAAGGGTCTAGGGTTCCGGATTGGCTCAGGAAACCCGGGAGCGTCCGACATCGCGTTCGGGGAGGGCGCGCCCGGCCCGAGGAGGAGCGAAGGCATGGACAGACCCACCAGACGCAACGTGTTGATGACGGGCGGTGCGCTCGGTGCGCTCGGCGCGCTGAGCGTCGCCTCGCCCGCGCAGGCGTCCTCACTGTGGACGTGGTCGCCCAAGGGCTCGGTGGCGGGCGCGGGCAAGGGCGCCGACCCGCGATGGGTCTGGGACCCCGAGGCGGACGAACTGGTCGCCTCGCTGCTCGACCGGGGCGACGTCCCCAAGGTCAACGAGCTGCTGCGGCAGTGGACGAAGAACGGGCAGCCGCTGCCGGACGGGCTTCCGGCGGATCTGCGCGACTTCATGGAGCGCGCCCGCAGGCTGCCGGACTGGGCCGACCGGGGCAAGCTGGCCACCGCGTTCGAGTTCAACGAGAAGCGGGGCCTCTACCTCGGCGTCACCTACGGCTTCGCCAGCGGGATGATGAGCACGGCCATCCCGCACGAGGCGCGCGCGGTCTACTACTCCAAGGGCGGCGCGGACATGAAGGACCGCATCACCAAGACCGCCAAGCTCGGCTACGACATCGGCACCGAGAAGGCCTTCGAGCCCGAAGGCGAGATGGTCGTGACCTGCGTCAAGACCCGCCTCGTGCACGCCGCCGTGCGCCACCTGCTGCCGAAGTCCCCGTACTGGTCCAAGACGGCCGACGAGAAGATCCCGATCAGCCAGGCGGACATGATGGTCACCTGGCACAGCCTTCCCACGACCGTCATGCAGAACCTGGTCAAGTGGAAGGTGCCGATCCCGGCCGCCGAGTCCGAGGCGTTCCTGCACTCCTGGCAGCTCGCCGGGCACATGCTCGGCATCCAGGACGAGTACATCCCCAAGTCGTGGGACGAGGCGAACTCCCAGGCGAAGCAGGTGCTGGACCCGGTGCTCGCCCCGACGCCCGAGGGCGTCAAGCTGGCCGACATCCTGCTCAACCTCGGCTCCACGATCGACGGCGGGATCCTCACCAAGCCCATCCTCGGCTCGCTCACCCGCTACCTGCTCGGCGACGAGATCGCCGGATGGCTGAGGATCTCCCCGGACCCGCTGTGGGACCCGCTCATCGAGACCCTCTGGCCGCCCTTCGTCGCCGTCCGCGAGGGCGTCCTCGACCTCACGAAGGCGCCCAAGGAGCTTCGGCAGCTCTACTGGGCCTTCGACGAGATCCTCCGCCAGGGCGCCCTGCTCTACCTGTCCGGGTTCAAGCTGCCGATCAGCATCGAGATCCCGCAGACCAACAACCCGCACTACTGACCCGGGCCACCCCGGACCGCGGCTCCCGCTCCCCCGAAGACGCTCGACGTCGACGCCGGGCTCTGAACCGAGGAGGTTCCGAGCCCGGCGCGATCCGCCGCGCCTCCCGCCCGCGAGCGGTACAGTCGGCGGTCCAGCGTTGCGACCGTCGACGAGGAGAGCCCCGATGATCGCCAGAGTGTGGCGCGCGACCGCCACCGCCGAGGGCGCGGAAGCCTACCGCGACCACTTCACGGGCTCGGTGCTCCCGGCCCTCGCCTCCGTGGACGGCCATCGAGGCGCGTACCTGTTCCGCCGGGACGCGGGCGACCGGGTGGAGCTGGAGGTCATGACGCTGTGGGACTCCCTCGACGCCGTCCGGGCGTTCGCGGGAGACGACATCTCGACGGCCGTCGTGGAGCCGGAGGCGCAGGCCGCCGTCCTGGCCTACGACACGACGGTCACCCACCGGACGGTCATGGTCGACTCCGTCTCCGACGCGCGGTAGGGCGGAGCCGTCCCGTCCGGCTAGGACGCGCTGCGGACGAGGTCGTGGACGGCCTCGCTCATGGTGACCGGGTCGACCTCGCCGAGCGGCACCGTGTCCCGGGGTGAGCCGGCGGGGGCCGGCCCCGCCCACAGGGCGTTGATCTTCTGGTCCTCGCCCTCGCCGTACATGTAGTACCCCAGGCCCGGGCTCAGGTCCGCCACGACGTACAGGCCGGCGGGGTCGCGCCGGGCGAGCCACCCGCCCGCGAACCCTCCGTCGGCGTCCAGCGACTCCCACCGCCCCTGGGAGTGGCCCTTGGCCTTGCCGTAGGGCAGGACGAGCCCCTCCACCCGGGCGAGCCGGTGCGCGGCGCGCTCGTCGTCCGTGAGGCGGTGGACGGGGCGCCCGAGCTGCTCGAACGGCTGGAGGATCTCGTAGTCGGCGAACAGTTCGGCCCAGGCGTCGAGGTCGCCGCCCAGCAGCACGGGATGGGCGATGCTGATGCGGGCGTCCGGCGCGGGGGTGAACAGGTCGTCGCCGACCCCCGCGTAGGCGCGGCCTTCGTCGACGCGGAAGGCGGTTCCTGAATCGGTGGTCCACACCAGCCGGCGGACGATGTGGCCCAGCAGCGGGTGGTCGACGAACAGGGCGCGGAACTCCTCCGGCGTCCAGCTCCGCCGATTGATCATGGCCAGTTCCAGGCGCCTGATCTCCTGGTCGGCGATCGTCCGCAGATCCTTGCGGAGGCCGGTGAACAGGGCGTGGGCGGCGGGGGCGAGCGCCGGATCGTCCTTGGGGCCGGGCTTCGGCGCGCTCTTGCGCCGCTTGCCGCCGGGCTCCACGACCAGCGGGACGAGCTGCTCGTCGAACGTCACGGTGAACCGGCGCGCGCCGTAGTCCAGGACGAGGGTGCCCCGCTCGTCCAGCCCGAAGTCCGGGACGGCGCGGTCGGCCAGCGCGTCCCGCGTCATCCCGCGCGCCGCGGCGATCGCGTCGATCGTGCGGTCCGCCCTGGCTTTCAGCCCTTTGTACCTGCCGCGGCGGGTCAGCTCGAACAGGTGGGTCAGGGCCACGTCGGAGCCGACCGCGGCGAGGACGTCCAGCGCGGCCGCGGCCCGGCCGGCGAGGCCCTGGCCCGGCCACGCCTTGATCAGCGGGCTGAGCCGCCGCACCGTCGTGTCGTCGCCGATGAGCCCGAGCTGCGCCAGCGCCCAGTTGTGCCGCGTCGGCGCGCCGAGCGCGTGCCAGCGCTGGAACACCGCCCAAGAGAATTCGGCCAGCGAGTGCCGGTCGCAGTACGAGCGGACCTCCGCCGCCTCGGGCGCCTTCTTGGCGAGCAGGGTCAGCAGGCGCGCGGTCGCGCTCGCGGGCAGCGCCCGGTCGCCGCCGCGGGTGAGGATCCGTGGAAGCAGCGCGGGGTCGGCCCAGTCCGTCTTCGCGCCCCGGCCCGGCTTGCCGGTGAGGATGGCGGGCACGTCGTCGCTGTACGGGACGGCCGGTCGCGGCAGGAGCGCCTCGGCGCTCCCCGAGGGCAGCGACTCGGCAAGGGCCGGCCTGACGTGCAGCAGCCCGCGCACCGTTCCCGCCGCCTGCAGGCCCCTCACCGTGTCGTCGCCGACCAGCGGGGCCAAGGCTCGGAGCGCGTGCTCCGGGTGCCGTTCGGCCGCCTCCTGCAGAGCGGCCGGCACGCCTTGCAGTCCCATGTGGTCGAGCAGGAGCGGAAAGACCCTCTCGTCCGCGATCCCCACTAGGGCCCTTAGGACGATCGGCCGCGTCTCGTCGGCGTTGTATCCGCCCTGGAGCGCCCTGTCGAGCAGCGGGAGAGCCTCCGCGCCCAGGGCGTCGAGAAGCGTTCCGATGACGCCGGGAGTGACCGGCACCCAGCCCACCCTGTCGATCTGCGCCGCGCTGGACAGCGAGCACACCAGGTACTCGTGTTCGAGTGCCTGGTGCATCCACCCGAAGGAGTCGTCGAAGGTCTCGTCCAGCCAGGCCGTCTCGGACGGGAGGAGGTAGGCGGCCACCCGCCGCCTCCAGGCGTCACCGCGATGGCACGACACTCGTGCGACGGCGTTGCGGTACTCGTCCTCGGGCGCGGCGGCCAGCAGCGTGCGGAGCCGCTTGAGCGCCCCCTTCTCGGCGAGCCACCGGTTCGCCGGGAAGTGGTCCTCGGTGGTGACGCGCCGGATCTCGCCGCGCCATCCCCTGGGCGGGTCGACGTAGCTGTAGGCGACCAGCCGGACGACGCCGTCGGGGCCGGGTGTCGCGGGTACCGGCACCGGGCCGGGTTCGATCGAGAAGAGCTCGGTGACCGCGCAGGCGGCGAACGGGAGCCCGTGGTCCAGCACCCACGCGTCCAGGAACGCCGCACCGCCGGCGCCTTCGAGGTACTTCACCGCGACGGCGGCGACGGCCGCCGCGCCCGCCGGGTCGGCCTCCCCGTCCAGCCACGCCCGCGCGGCGCGGCCGATCTCCGGGTCGGTGCGCTCGTGCTCCAGCATCTCCGCGGCGATCGGGCGGGCCTCCCGCAACCGCTCGCGCGCCCTCCGCGCCGCGCCCTCGTCCGGGACGGCCGGCGGAACGGGAACGCCGCCGCGCCTCGGATGGATGTGCTCACGCCACTCGACCGGGATCTCCACCGTCTCGACCATGGCACCGCAAACTAGCGGCGGCGGCCGACATCCCGACCTGGCGCCGGCCGGCCCTGCCCGGCGGTGCCCTCGCTCAGTCCTCCTGGCGGGTCTTGTGGGCCCATCGCGCCGGGTCGGCCTCCAGCGAGGCGCGGTCCCAGCCGCCGAGGTCGGCCGCCGCCTCGTAGGTGCCCTGAAGGAACTCCAGGAGGGCTCCGTCGGGGTCGGGGTGCTCCCGCACGGCTTCGTACGGCAGCAGGAACTGGCCGTTCTCCCGGCTGTAGAAGGCGCCGGACGGGCCCACCGGACGGTCGGCGAACCCGGCGGGCTCGGGGTAGGCGTAGGCGTAGAAGGCGCCCTCCTCGCCCCCGCCCGGCCAGAAGCCGCAGCTGCTGAGCTCCCGCGAGTACCCCTCGACCATCACCCAGTCCCCGCAGTTCGGGGCCCCGCCCGGATGCTCGGGCGCCTCCCGCCCGGAGAAGCGCGTGCAGGCGAGGTCCATCGCGCCCCAGAAGAAGTGCACGGGGCTGACCTTGCCGATGTAGCGGGACCGGAACTCGCCCAGCACTCGCGCGGCCTGGAGCAGCTGCTGCCAGAAGAGGTGCGCCGCCTCCGGGTCGTAGGAGGCGTGCTGGTCGTCCTCCGCGAACGGGATCGCCGGTTCGACCTCGTTCGGGTGCGCCTGGATGCGCGTCTCGATCCCCAGCTCGTGCAGTGCCTCCATCGTCCGGGCGTAGAACCGCGACACCGGCATGGGCGCGAGCTCGAACTCCCGGAGACTGCCGTCCGAGGAGCGGATCCGCAGCCGGTGGTCGACGAAGTCGAACTCGACGTCGAACACGCCGCCGTCGTACGGGATCGCGGACGTGGTCAGCCCGCGCGGGCTGACGTACAGCGTCACGTTCCACCAGTGGTTCAGCAGCGGCGCGTGGGCCAGCCGGACCTTGCCGACGATCTGCGTCCACATGTGCAGCGTGTCGCGCGTCCGCGTCCAGTCGGCGACGCGCAGCCGCGGCCAGGACTGTCGTTCCACCAGGGGCCCCCTTCCAGCCGGAACACCATGCTCATGCCCCGGATACGGCCACCGCAATAGCGCGAACGCTTGATCCGGGGCAGTGGGCGCGGCCGGCGGAGCGTCAGGCCGGCCGGGCGTCCGGTTCGAGTTCCCGGCGGATGGCCTGCCCCGCCGCGCGGTGCTCGGCGGCCGCGCCCGGGTCCGTGCCGTCGAGGACGGCGGCGATCCCCTCGCGGGCCAGCGCCTCCGCGTACCGGTATCCCAGTCTCGGGGCCAGTTCCAGCGCCTCCCGGTGCAGCCGCAGCGCCTCCTCCGGGAGGCCCGCGAGCCGGCAGGTCTCGGCATGGCCGTTGAGGAAGTGGATCTTCCAGTGCTCCTCGAACAGCTCGTCCAGCAGGGCGAACGCCTGACGGTGGGCGGCGAGCGCCTCCTCGTACCGGCCCGCCTGCCGCAGGGCCACGCCGAGGCAGTTGAGGCACCACGCCTCGTTGTGCCTGTGCCCGTCCTCGCGCGCCAGCGCGAGCGCCCGCTCCAGGTGTGCCATCGCCTCGTCGGGCTCCTCCTGGGCGATGGCGACCCCGAGGGTGATGCGGGCCGTCAGGACCGGGGGCCAGGCGGGGTCGGTGTGCGGGAGGTCCAGCACGGTGCGGGCCAGCCGCGCCGCCTCCTCTCGGTGCCCGAGCTGCAGCTTGGCCCAGGCCTCGTACGCGATCGCATGGGCCGTTCCCGTGGGGCAGCCGGCGTCCGCGTAGAGCCTTCCCGCCCGCCGGAAGAGGTCGAGCGGCTCCTCGACGCGGCCCTCGTCCCAGCGCAGGTAGCCCCGGCGCATGGTCAGCTCGGCCTCGGCCCTGGCGTCCCCGGCCCGGGACACCAGCGGCTCCGCCGCCTGGTACGCGGCGTCCGCCTCCGCCATCCGGCCCGCGTTGTAGCGGGCGAAGCCGAGGTCGCTGTGCGCCTCGGCCAGTTGCAGCGGGTCGTCCAGGCGCCGCGCGGCGGCCAGCGAGTGCTCGAAGAGGACGTTCAGGTGCGTCGTGCCGCAGCGCCGCGCGAAGAAGGCCCGCATGTGGCGGGGCAGCTCGCACACGTGGGCGTCGGCTCCGGCCGCGACCGCCGCCTCGAAGACGGCCATCAGGTTGGCGTACTCCGCGCCGAACCAGCCCAGCGCCGCGTGCTTGCCGGCGAACGCCGGCAGTTCGGCCGGGGGCCGGCCCGCCGAGACCTCCAGGACGGGAGGCAGGTACGACACCGCGGCGTCGGCGGCGGCCGCCGCGTGCACGTAGTAGTCGAGCACCCTGCCGAGCGCCTTCTCGCGTTCGGCGGGCGGGTCGTGCTCGGCGCCGGCGCGGCGCGCGTGCAGGCGCACCAGGTCGTGCAGCCGGTAGCGGCCCGCCGCCGGCTGCTGGACGAGGTGCGCGTCGAGAAGGTTCTCCAGCGTCGCCCGGGCGGCGCGCACCGGGACGCCCGCCAGCGCCGCCGCCACGTACTCGTCGAAGGTCGCCCCGGGCAGCAGGCCCAGCAGCCGGAAGAAGCGGTGCTGCGCCCGGTCCAGCTGCCGCACCGACATGGCGAACGCGGTGTCGAACTCCGTGGCGCCCTCGGCCATCCGCTCGACGAGGATGCCCACGGTCCAGCCCGGCCGGTGCCGCAGCCGCGCCGCGGCCAGCCGCAGGGCCAGCGGCAGCCGGCCGCACAGCCGCAGGACCTCGGCGGCGGCCTCGGGCTCGCGCGCCAGCCGGCCGTCCGGTCCGCCCGGGTCCCCGCTGGCGCGGGCGAGCAGTTCGGCGCTCTCCCGCGGTGTCAGCACGTCCAGCGACACCGGGGGCACCTCCTCCAGGCCCAGCAGCCGGTTGCGGCTGGTGATCAGGGCGACGGACGGGCCCGCGCCGGGCAGCAGCGGGCGGACCTGGTCGGCGTCCGCGGCGTTGTCGAGGACGACGACGGCCCGCCGGTGCGCCAGTTCCGACCGCCAGCAGGCGGCCAGCGGCTCGATGCCGCCCTCCTGCGGGATCTTCTCCGACGGCACGTCCAGGGCGGCGAGCAGGGTCCGCAGGGCGGCGTCGGGGTCGAGCGGTTCCCGCCCGGCGGTGAACCCGTGGAGGTCCACGTAGAGCTGGGCGTCGGGGTAGCCGGCGGCGAGCCGGTGCGCGGCGTGGACGGCGAGGCAGGTCTTGCCGACGCCCGCCATGCCGTCGACGGCCACCACCCGGCCGGTCTCCACCGCGGCGAGCACGGCCTCCATCTCGGCCTCGCGCCCGGTGAAGTCGGGGACGTCGCGCGGCAGGTCGTTGCGGGGCGGGCGCGGCGCGCCGGCCGGCGGCGCCGGGGGCTGGACCTGGCGGCTGGTCTTCGGGGGCGCCGGCAGCGGGTTGGACGCCCGCTCCCACAGCGGACGCAGCGGGCGGGGGTCGCGCTTGAGCAGGCGGCAGAGCGCGATGACCGCCGTCCAGGGCGGCACGGTCTGGCCGCTGAGGTAGCGCGACAGCGACGAGGAGCTGAGCCCGGCATCGCGCGCGAGGGCGCGGACGCCGCGTCCGGACACCTCCTGGAGCATGCGCAGCCGGGCCGCCAGCTCGTCCTGCGGGTCGGCCTTCGCCGCCCGGTGCTGCTGCGCGACCACCGATCCCCGCCTCTCCGTCCCACCGCGACGGAAACCGCCCCAGGCGCGTCTCCGCTGCTCAGAGCCGTTTCAGCTGTCCCACGGTGTCCCACCGACGTCGTCATCGTAGGCCCCGGCGGCTGTGATGGTGACATGCCCTCGAGGAAAGGGGGCGCGCCACGCAGAGGAGAAACGCAGATGCAGTCCCGTATGAAGAACCCCGCCATGGTCCTGTCCGGCGCGATGCAGCCCATCCAGGAGATCTTCAAGGCCGCGCACTCCGGCGGGGTGTCGGAGGAGATCCTCGAACTGGTGCACCTGCGGGTCAGCCAGATCAACGGCTGCAGCGCCTGCGTGGACGCCGGCGCCAAGACGGCGCGCAAGGCCGGGGTGAGCGACGAGCGGCTGGCCACCGTCGCCGCCTGGCGGGAGGCCCCGTACTTCACCGAGGAGGAGCGGGCGGCGCTGGCCCTGGCCGAGACCGCGACCCGGCTGGCCGACCGCGCCGACGCCGTGGGCGACGACGTCTGGGACGCCGCCGCCACCTACTTCGACGAGAGGCAGCTGGCCGCGATCGTCCTGATGATCGGCGTGACCAACATGTTCAACCGCCTCAACGCCACGACCCGGCAGATCGCCGGCGCGTGGGGCTGAGCGCACCCCGTCCAGGCACGACTCACTCGCGAACCAGGAGAATCCAGCCATGAGCGAAACGAAGAAGACCACCAGGGGCACCGCCGCGGCCGGCGCCCAGTACGACGGCTTCACCGACGAGGAGCGGGCCGCGATGAAGGAGCACGCCCAGGAGCTGAAGAAGGCCGCGCGCCGCAGCCCGGGCAAGGCGAAGGCCGACGGGGAGGCCGACGTCCTCGCCAAGATCGCCGAGATGGACGAGGCGGACCGGGTCATCGCCGAGCGGGTGCACGAGATCGTCAAGGCCGCGGCGCCGGACCTCGTGCCCAGGCTCTGGTACGGCCAGCCCGCCTACTCCAAGGACGGCAAGGTGCTCTGCTTCTTCCAGGCCAAGGCGAAGTTCAAGACGAGGTACGCGACCCTCGGTTTCAGCGACGTGGCGGCGCTCGACGACGGCGCCATGTGGCCGACCGCCTACGCGCTGGCGGAGCTGACCGCCGAGGGCGAGGCGCGGATCGCCGCGCTCGTGGAGAAGGCCGCGGGCTGAGGACCGCCGGGACGGTCGGAGGCCCCGGGCCGGTGGAGGCCCGGGGCCGTTTCGGCGGGTGCGCGGAGCGCCGGGTCGCCGCTAGGAGCGGGACCAGTAGTAGAGGGCGTTCATCATCAGCTTGAGCGGCCCCGGTCCGTTGCTCGTGTTGGTCCAGTGGCTCCCGTTGTCGTGCGAGTACTTCATCTTCCAGTGGGGGCCGGGCCCCTTGTTCTTGATAGAGGAGTGCTCCAGGCCCTGGCCGGCGGCGTAGACGGCCTTGTGCTTGGCCTTCATGCTGATCGCGGCGCCGCTGGTGACGACGTCATCGTCGCTGGCGCCCATCAGCGTCCAGTCGGTGCCCTGGTTGGACTGCGGGTTCTGGCCCGCCCAGCTGAGGAAGCCGCTGCCGGGACGCATGTCGCTGCACTGCTTCCACCCGCGCGCCAGCGTGCAGGTCGTGGCCCAGTTCGTGCCGCTGAACGGGGTGCTGAACGTGGCGACGTCCTCGATGTAGATGTAGTTCGGCCAGTCGGCGTTCTGGTGGTACTTCTTCACCCCGGTGATGGCCGCCCGGACGACCAGGCCGCCCATGGAGTGGGCGACGACGTCGACCGACTTCCCGTGCCTGGAGTAGTTGTTGTAGATGTCCCAGGCGAGCCTGCGGCCGAGTTCCTGGATCCTGCTGTCCAGGTTCCCGTTCACTTTCCGTGTGCAGTTCACGTCCTTCTTGTAGTAGCCCCACGTGATGAACTTGCCGGTCCACCCGCCGTTACGCAGAGCGGTCTGCGCGGAACTCCACGCACTCTTGCAGTCCACCTTGGCATTTCCCGCCGTGGCGTGGTTCCAGTCGATTCCGTGGATGAAATAGACGGGTTCCGACTTGCCGTTGCCGCGGGCCGGACCGGACGCCCACGCGGGGCTCTGCGCGACCACCACGGCCGCGGCGGCGGCGACGGCGACCACCAGCGCCGCGAGGACTCGGACGATTCGACGGACCATCTCTGGCCTTTCTCCGGGCCGCGACCACGGGACGGTCGCGGCTGGAAGAAAGATCCCGGATTCCGGCGAATACCGGATAGTGCCCGGGGAACCGTTCACGGTGCGGGAAGAACGGTGCCGGAGGTTCTGGCGAACACCTCCCCTTTCTGCTAGGGGGCCTCCAAAGGCCTCCACTAGGAAAGGGCTTCGAGCCGTGGAATCGGCCGAGCCCGGCCAGGACCGGGAAGAAATGGCGTCCCGGACGGCCGGGTCGCGGACCGGCTGACTTTAGGTCTAAACTCAGGTCCGGAACACGGTGGGACCTGGACACGGGGAGGGGTTGGAGATGGCGCGCACGATCGTGGTCAGCGGCGGCGGCACCGGCATCGGGAGGGCGGTGGCGGCCCGTTTCGCGGCCGACGGGGACCGGACCGTCGTCATCGGCCGCCGCGCCGGCGTGCTGGAGGAGGCGGCCGGGAAGATCGGCGGCACCGCGCTGCCGGCCGACCTCGGCGACCCGGCGGAGGTCGAACGCGTCCGCGCCGAGCTGGCCGGGCGCTTCGGCTCGATCGACGTGCTGGTCAACTGCGCGGGCGGCAATGCCGAGTACCACGGCGGTCCCGACGGCGTCGCGGAGCGGTGGACGAGCAACTTCCGCGCCAACGTCCTGACCGCGGTGCTGCCGACCGAGGCGTTCCGCGATCTGCTGAACCCGTCCGGGAGGGTCGTGTTCGTCTCGTCGGTCGCGGCGCTCCGCGGCTCGCGCGGCACGTCCTACGGCCCGATGAAGGCGGCCCTGCACCCCTACGCGTTCGATCTCGCCGCCGCACTCGGGCCGCGCGGCATCACGGTCAACGTGGTCGCTCCGGGGTTCATCGAGGACACCGAGTTCTTCGGCGGCTCCATGAGCGGCGAGCGCCGCGCGGCGCTGGTCGCGCAGACACACACCGGCCGGGCCGGGACGCCGGGTGACGTCGCCGAGACCGTGCACTGGCTCGCCTCGCCCGGCGCGGGGCACGTCACCGCGCAGATAATCCAGGTGAACGGCGGGGCCGAGCGTGGCCGCTGAGCCGCCGCGCGTGGCCGCCGAGCCGCCACGCGACGGCGCCGACGCCATCCAGGACGCCTGGCGGCGCGAGCTGCCGGGCGTCCCGGTGGAGTCGATCGGGGTCGTCACCAGGATCTGGTGGGCCGCCAAGGTCTTCGGCGACGAGCGCCGCCGCCTCCTGGCGAAGCTGGGAGTGGACGTCGCGACGCTGGACCTGCTGTCCACGCTGCGCCGCGCCGGCCCGCCGTACCGGATGAGCCCGGGCGAGCTGGCCGACGCCTGCATGGTGACGCGCGGGGCGATCACCCAGCGGGTGGAGCGGGCGGCGGAGGCCGGGCTCGTCGAACGGACCACCGCCGGATCCGGCTACCACACGCGGGCGGTCACCCTCACCGGGGACGGCAGGGCCCTGCTCGACCGCGTCGTCGCCGACCTGCTCGGGGCCGAGGACCACCTCATCGGCCACCTGGCCCCCGACCGCCGCGATCAGCTCGCCGGCCTGCTGCGCGAGCTGCTCGCCGGGCTCGGCGGCCCGAGCCCGAAGAGCCAGGTCGGGGACTGAGCCGGGCCCGGCGGGTCAGGGGCTCGTGAGGACGACGAGCTCCCGGGTCGCCCGGGTCATCGCGACGTAGCGGTCGACCGCGCCCTCGATGCCGTCGCCGAACCCCTCCGGGTCGACGAGCACGACCAGGTCGAACTCCAGCCCCTTGGCCAGCTCCGGGGTGAGCGACCGGACGCGGGGCGTCCCCGGGAACGCCGGATCGCCGATGACGCAGGCGATCCCGTCGTCGTGCGCGGCGAGCCAGGCGCCGATGACCGCGTCCAGGTCCGCGGCCGAGCCGTGGACGACGGGGACGCCGGTCCCGCGGATCGACGTCGGCACGTTGGCGTCCGGGAGCGCGGCCCGGATGACCGGCTCGGCCTCCGCCATGATCTCCTCCGGCGTCCGGTAGTTGATGCTCAGGGACGCCAGTTCGATCCGGTCGAACCCGACCCGTTCGAGCCGCTCCCGCCACGACTCGGTGAACCCGTGCCTGGCCTGGGCGCGGTCCCCGACGATGGTGAAGCTCCGGGACGGGCAGCGCAGCAGCAGCATCTGCCACTCCGCGTCGGTCAGCTCCTGCGCCTCGTCCACGACGACGTGCGCGAACGGGCCGGCGAGCAGGTCCGGGTCGGCGCCGCCAAGGGCGCTCTCGTCGACGAGGACGTCATGGAAGTCCTCGCCGCGCAGCATCGTCACCAGCCCCGTCCCGTACTCGTCGTCGGCCACCTCGATCAGGTCGTCCACGACCCTGGCCATGCGCTCGCGCTCGGCGGCGACGGCGGCCTCGCGGCGGCGCCTGCGCAGCGGCGCCTTCGGGTCGCCGAGCCGCTGCCGCGCGGCGTCCAGGAGCGGCAGGTCGGACACCGTCCAGGCCTGGGCGTCCTCACGCTGCAACCGGCGGATCTCGTCGGCGCCGAGCCAGGGCGCGCACAACCGCAGGTAGGCGGGCACCGACCACAGGTCCCCGACGAGGTCGGCCGCCTCGATCAGCGGCCACGCGCGGTTGAAGGCGGTGCGCAGCTCCGGGTCCTGCCGGAGCGACCTGCGGACCAGGTCGGGCGACGCGTCGCCCTCGTGCTTGTCCGCCAGGATCGTGAGCAGCTCCTCCCAGATCTGGTCGCGCGCCTCGTTGTGCGGCGTTCCGGGTTCCGGCGCCTGGAACGCCTCGGCCCAGTCGGCGGGGCTCAGCCAGACGTCGGACCAGTGGGTGGTGACCTCCATCCCCTCGGTGGGCGGGTTCTCGTAGAACCCGACGGCCTTCTCGATCGCCTTGACCATGTCCGCGGACGACTTCAGCCGGGCCGCGACCGGGTCGGCCTCGACCGCCGCACCCGCGCCCTCGGCGACGAGATCGCGCAGGGTGCAGGTCTGCACGCCCTCCTCTCCGAGGCTGGGGAGCACGTCGGACACATAGGCCAGGTAGGGCTGGTGCGGGCCGACGAACAGCACGCCGCCCCGGTGGTGGCCGAGGCGCGGATCGGAGTAGAGGAGGTAGGCGGAGCGGTGCAGCGCCACGACTGTCTTGCCCGTGCCGGGGCCGCCGTCGACGACGAGGGCGCCGCGCGACCCCGCGCGGATGATCGCGTCCTGGTCGGCCTGGATGGTGCCGAGCACGTCGCGCATCCGGTCGGACCGGTCGCCGCCAAGGCTCGCGATGAACGCGGACTGGTCGTCCAGCGCGGCGTGCCCGGCGAACTCGTCCGCGGTGAACACCTCGTCCCAGTAGTCGCTGATTCGACCGGCGGTCCAGCGGTACCGGCGGCGGCTCGCCAGCCCCATCGGGTTGGCGTGGGTCGCGCCGAAGAAGGGTTCGGCCGCGGGCGAGCGCCAGTCGAGGAGCAGCCGGCGGCCCGTGGTGTCGGTGAGGCCGAGCCGGCCGACGTAGACGGGCTCGGAGCCGTCCGCGCCGACCATGTGCCCGAGGCAGAGGTCCAGGCCGAAGCGGCGGAGCGTGCGCAGCCGGGCGGTGAGGCGGTGTATCTCCATGTCCCGGTCCATCGCCCGCTGCCCTATGCCGCCGGGCGCCTTGCGCTCGGCCTCGAGGCGGTCGGACAGGTCGCGGATGGCCTGGTCGAGGCTCTCGGCGATCGCCGCGAAATGCCGCTCGTCGCGCTCGGTCAGCGCCGGGTCGGCCTTCGCGGACAGGCGCTCGGGAAGGTCGAACACGCTGGCGGTCAAGGGGTTCACGTATCGGCTCCGGCTCGTGGTCGCTGCTCGTGTGCCGGCGGGTTTCCCGCGACCGCCGGGAGCCCGCGGACCGCCGTCGCCGCGCGACTCGCACGGCGACGGCGGCCACCCGCACTGCGCCCCCGGTTTCCGCAGGTTCCGGCCTCGGCCGACGATTCTGCGGCACGACCCGGGTCTTGCCGCAAGCCCCCCGGTGCGCTATACGTTGAGAGTGGCGGGGGGAGTCGTCCCTCTCAGGCCCGCGGCTTCGCCGCCGCCTTCACCGCCACCCCTCCCGGCAGACGCCCTGCCGCTCCCCCGTGCTCAGACCATGTACTGGTCGTGGCGGTGGTAGAGGTCCGCCCACTCCTGCTCGCTGAGCTGCCGCCCGCTCCCCACGATCTCGGCCAGCTCCTCGAAGTAGGCCTCGCGCGGGGCGCCGGGGGCGAACAGGACCAGCATCGACGCGGGCCCGTGCGGGTTGTCGAACGCGTGGATCCCGCCCGGCGGGACGAACAGGAAGTCGCCGGGCGCGGCGTCGATCCAGCGGTCGCCGTCGTAGAGGGCGACGGTGCCGTCCAGGACGAAGAACGACTCCGACATCGTCTTGTGGAAGTGCGCGCCCGAGCCGCGGCCGGGCTCGGCCCCCATGTCCCACCGGTAGAGCCCGTACTGACCGCCGGTCGATTCGCCCGTGGCCAGGTAGTGCACCTTCGAGCGCGTGCCGATCAGCAGGTCGGGCTCGGAGTCGCCCTTCCACAGCCTGCCGCTGACCTCGCCCTTGTCACCGTGGAAGAGCTCCTTGGGATACGACATGCCCGCCTCCTCATCATTCGTCCCCGTCGCTGCCGGACCTTCCATGGCCGTGGCCGCCGGGTCCCGTCAACGTCCCAATAGTGGCGGTCGACCGTGACATTCCGCTCGGCACCCGCCCTGGATCACCGCGCGGCGCGAGAGGGGCCCTCGCCCCGGCCGAAGGCGATGATCTGCGGAAGGGCCGGGTCGTAGCCGTCGCCGGTGTCCACGGTCATGGTCGGGACGTCGAGGGAGATCCAGCCGAAGGAGTCGAGGGAGTGCCGTCCGTCGGCGATCGCCTCCAGGAGGTCCCGGTCCCCGTGGGCGGCCCGGTGGGCGTCGTCGGCGGCGCGGCGGGCGATCCGCGCGTGCGCGACCGCCGGCGGGGCGGTGCAGCGGACGACGCGGAGGTCGGCGGTGCCGCCGAGAGGTTCGAGCCGCGGGCGCCAGACGTGGTCCTGGAAGGCGGCCTCCGCGACCGCGGTCACCCCCGCCCGCACCAGCACGGCCAGCACGTCGAAGAAGGCGGAGAGCGTCGGCAGGTTGAGACGGTCGTTCGCCGCCGGACCGGACCGGGCGGCCAGGACCATGCCCTGCTTGATCTCGTCCCGGACGACGGCGGGGCACCCGAGCCCCTGCGCGAGCCGGTGGGCGAGCGTCGTCTTCCCGGCGCCGGGCGGTCCGCTCACGACGATCAAGGTCGGCTTGGTCACAGCGCATTGTGGCATCCCGCCCCGGCGCCCCGGGTGCGGCGGCCGACGGGACCTCCGACCTGGACGTTTCCGAGAGACCGGCCCCTCGTCGTCGTTAGAGCCGGGCATGGCCGGGTAGCCGTATGCGAAGGCCGGAGGAGCCGGCGACTCGATCGACACCGAGGGGGGCGGAGTTGACCACGCCTGAGGAGAACGCTCCGAAGACCGACGACACCGACCAGGCCGCAAGGAAGCCGGGCGGCAAGTCGGGCAGGAAGTCCGGCCGGGAGCCCGAGCGGCGGCCCGACGTGCGCACCGAACTGGGCGCCGAGCTCGAGGACAAGATGTCGGAGAAGGGGCTGTCGCGGGACGACTTCTCCGGGTCCTGAGGCGGCCTCGAAGCCCGGAGGCCCCGGTTCAACGAGTTCGGCCGAATGGGTAGGGACTATCCGGTACAAGTCGCCCGCGAAGGATTCGGGGCCCTCGTGGCCGGAAAGGACCATGTCGTCGCGGGCTCGTTCAAGAACAAGGTCCAGGTCGCCGGCTCCCGCACGGTCCCCGACCCCGTGAAGGCCTAGGCACTGGGCAGGCTCAGCGGACCCGGCGGCGGTGAAGGGCGGCAGGGCCGAGAGACAGGGGGATCCGCGTGATCGGCAAGCTGTACGAGCGGTGGCTGCTGGAGATGTGGGCCGGGGACTTCGAACTCGCCCGCGAACTGATCGCGCCGGGGTTCGTCGGCCATTGGCCGGGGCAGGACGTGCACGGGGCCGACGAGCTGGTCGACATGCTCCGGCAGGGGCACGCGCCCTTCGAGGACGTCGCGGTGACGATGGACGTGGGCCCGATCGTGGACGGCGACCGGGTCGCCGCGCGGTGGACGTTCAGCGGACGGTACCGGGGCGGCATGCCGGGGGCGGCCGCCGCCGAGGGGACGGAGATCTCGTTCAGCGGCCATGACGTCCTGCGCGCCGAGGACGGCCGGTTCGCGGAGTACTGGGTGATCTCCGACACCCGGTCCCTCTCCCGCGCCCTCGGCGTGGAGTGACCGCCGCCGCGTCCGGCGGACCCGCCAGGCGTCACTTGGGCAAGGGCTGGATGGTCGCGTCGCAGAGGCGGCAGCCCAGGGTTCCCTTGTAGATGCCGTGCTCCGGGCACGGTTCCAGGTCTTCGGGGGGCGGCGGGACGCGCCAGTCGGGCCACGCCGCCGGCCGCCACACGGGGGCGGGAGCCGGCCAGCCCTCCACCATCGCGCGGTATCGCCGCAGGTACCCGAGGGCGAAGGGCGGGTCGTAGGTGAGAAGCCCCCAGCCGTGACGTGTCATCGCCAGGTCGAGCACTCGCAGCAGGAACGCCTTCTCGGACGGCCAGGCCGCCGTCCAGGGCAGCTCGTTCAGGTCGAACCCGGCCGTGCCGCGGCCGATGCGGTGCCCGTCCGCGAAGAGCAGCACGAGGTTGCTCTCCCAGGCGGACTCGGCGAGGGCGCACCCGGCCAGGGTGAGCACGTCGAAGAAGACGTCGGTCCCGCCGTTGGTCAGGTACAGCTCTTCGCCGGACGTGCCCAGGGCCAGGAAGGAGTTGCCCACGGTTTCCAATCCCTCGTCGGCGTCCCGGCGGGACGCCGTCGACACCCTACGATCCCAGCCCGATCGGGCGGGCTCACCTGTCCCTCGCGGCGGACGGGGCGGCCTCGCCCGCACCTGCGTCCCGCGGGTGCTCCTCGAAACGGGTGGGCCACCAGACCTTGGGCCCGATCAACCGGACGAGCGCCGGGACCAGCAGCGACCGGACCACGAGCGTGTCCAGCAGCACGCCGAACGCGACGATGAACGCGATCTGCGCCAGGAACGACAGCGGGATGACGACCAGCGCGGCGAACGTCGCGGCCAGCACGACGCCCGCCGACGTGATGACGCCGCCGGTGGCCGTCAGCCCCCGGAGAACGCCCTCGCGGACGCCCCGGCGCCGCGTCTCCTCGCGGACCCGCGACATCAGGAAGATGTTGTAGTCCACGCCGAGAGCGACCAGGAACACGAACCCGTAGAGCGGCACCGAGGCGTCCAGGCCGGTGAAACCGAACAGGTACCGGAACACCAGCGCCGCGACGCCGAGCGTGGCGGCGTAGTTCAGCGCGACGGTCGCGATCAGCAGGACCGGCAGCGGTATCGAGCGCAGCAGCAGCACCAGGATGACCAGGATGATCGCCAGGACGACCGGGACGATGAGGGTCCGGTCGTGGGCGGCGGTCTGCTGGGTGTCGTACTGCTGGGCGGTGTAGCCGCCGACCAGCGCGTTCGCGCCGGGGACGGCGTGCACGGCGGTGCGCAGCCGCTTGAGGGTGCTCTTCGCGGCGTCGCTGTCGGCGGCGGCCTTCAGCGTCGCGTCGATCCGGACCCGCCCGTCCACGACCTTCGGCGGGCCGCCGGGGCGGCCGGACGCGCCGACCGGCGCGGCGCTCGCGACGCCCTCGGTGCGGGCGGCGGCGTCGAGCACGGCCCTGCCCTGCGCCGCGTCGGCGATGATGACCGCCGGCTGGCCCGAACCGCCCGGGAAGTGCTTGGAGAGCGTCCGCTGCGCGGCGACCGAGGGCGCGTCGTTGATGAAGATCTCGTCCAGGGGGACGCCGTGGGCGCGCAGCCCCGGGGCGAACGCGGCGCACGCGACGAGGGCGATGGCCGTTCCCGCGACGACGCGGCGCGGATGCAGGTCGACCAGGCGGGCGACACGGGACCACAGGCCACTGCCCGCGTCGGCCCCTTCCGCCACCGGCTTGGGCCTCGCGGGCCAGAACCCGACCCGTCCGAACGCGACGAGCACGGCCGGGAGGAACGTCAGCGCGCTGAGGACGGCGCAGGCGATGCCGATCGCCCCGACCGGCCCGAGCGCCCGGTTGTTGGTGAGGTTGCTGAGCAGCAGCGCGAGCAGGCCGAGCGCGACGGTCGCCGCGCTGGCGACGATCGCGCCGAACGATTCGCGCACCGCCAGCCATCCGGCGGTGAAGCGGTCCCGGCCCGCCGCGAGCTCCTCCCGGAAGCGGGACGCGAGCAGCAGCGCGTAGTCCGTGGCGGCGCCGATGACCAGGATCGACAGGATGCCCTGGACCTGGCCGTCGACCCGGACGATGTCGTTCTTGGCCAGCGCGTAGACCACCGCGCACGCGAGGCTCAGCGCGAACACCGCACCGACGATGATGACCAGCGGGAGCAGCAGGCTGCGGTAGACCAGCAGCAGGATGATCAGGACGGCGACCAGCGCGACGCCCAGCAGCAGCCCGTCGATCCCGGCGAAGGCGTCCGACAGGTCGGCCTGGGTGGCCGCCGGCCCGCTGATCTGCGTCTTCGTCCCCGGGACGGTCTCCGCCGCCGAACGGACCCCGTCCAGCACGGTCGGCAGTTCGTCACCGAGGTCGGGTCTGAGCGGGACCACGCCCTCCAGTGCCAGGCCGTCGTCCGAGCGCAGGGCCGGGGACGGCGTTCCGAGGGTGCCGGGCGCGCCTCGCAGCCCGGCGAGCGCGCGGGTCGCGGCGTCCCGCTGGGCGGCCGTGACCTGGCCGTTCGCCGTCCACACGACGATGGCGGGGATGGTCTCCTGCTCGTCGAAGGCCCGCTGCGCCTGCAGGACCTTGGTGGACTCGGCGCTGCGCGGCAGGAAGGCCGCCTGGTCGTTGGTGGAGACCTCGCCGAGTTTTCCGGCGTAGGGACCGAAGGCGCCGCCGATGGCCAGCCAGACCAGGAGCAGCACCGCCGGCACCAGCCAGCGGATCGAGCGCGGCGGTGTTCGGCGCGGTCCGGTCATCGGTTCCTCCCCCAGCAGGTTCGACCTGCCGCTCCATACCCACAAATACCTCAATCATTGATTATCTCAACGATTGAGTTAATGTAACCTGATCCGCATGGCCGAAGGAGCGGACAAGGCGGGTGAAGAGCCGCAAGACCCCGCCGACCTCCGGTCGTTCGCCGTCGAGCTGCGCCGGATGAACGCCGAGTTCAACCGGATCGCCCACGAGTTCGCCCACGCCAGCGGGCTGCACCCCACCGACGTCCAGGCCCTGGTCGCGATCATGGACGCCCCGCAGCGCTCCCCCGACCGGCCGATGACCCCCGGGCGGCTGCGGGAGGAGCTGAACATCACCTCCGGCGCGGTGACCGCCTGCCTCGACCGCCTCGAACGCCTCGGCCACATCACCCGGGTGCGCGACCCGGCCGACCGGCGAGTGGTCCACCTGCGGTACGAGCCGTCCGCGATGACCATGGCCCGCGACTACTTCCGCCCGCTGTCGGAGGGCACCGAGGCGGCGCGGAGCGGGTTCGGCGAGGAGGACCTCCGCCTCATCCTCCGCTTCCTCCGCGCGATGAACGACGAGCTGTCGGCTCTCCGCACACGCGGTTCCGGACGCTAGGCGCGGGCGCCCGGCCTAGGCCGGACCGAGCAGGTCCCAGCGGTTGCCGGCGATGTCGAAGAAGACGGCGACGCGGCCGTAGGGCTCGGTGCGGGGCAGGGTGGCGAACTCGACGCCCGCGGCCGTCATGCGCTCGTGGGCGGCGTCGAAGTCCTCCACGCGCAGGAAGAAGCCCACGCGTCCGGCGACCTGGTTCCCGACGGCGGCGGCCTGGCGCGGGCCGTCCGCGCGGGCCAGCAGGACGCCCGTCCGACCACCCGGCGGCCGGACGACGACCCACCGCTTGGGGCGCCCGTCGTCGGTGCGCGAGGGCGAGTCCTCGACCAGGTCGAAACCGAGGGCACCGGTGAAGAACGCGATGGCGTCGTCGTAGTCGTCCACGACGATCGTGATCAGGTCGAGTCGCACTCCGCGAGCGTACGATCAGTGCGGCCGCCGTGCGCTCGGGAGCCCCCGGGCGCACGCCGAAGGGATGGGAGAGCCGGCATGGACAGGACCGAGGGCAGCCGGACCGCCGTGCTGGTCTGCCAGGGCCGGGCGGTGGCGCACGGCCGCCTGGCCCCCGACCGGTTCGACGATCCCACCGCGTCGGCGCTGCTCCGTCCCGACGAGCTGGAGGCGGTCGAGCGGGTCCGTTCGGGCGTGCCTCCCCAGGGCATGGGCCCCCGGCTCGAGTACGAGTTCCTGCGGGCCACGGCCGAAGGACTGGTGCCGCGGACGGTCGCCATCGACGACGCCGTCAGGGAGCGGGCCCGGCCGCAGCTCGTGATCCTCGGCGCCGGCCTGGACGGGCGGGCCTGGCGGATGCCCGAGCTGGCCGGGACCGCCGTGTTCGAGGTCGACCACCCCCGTTCCCAGCGGGACAAGCGGGAGCGCACCGCGGCCCTGCCCCCGCCCGCCGGAAAGGTCGCCTTCGTGCCCGTCGACTTCACCGCCGACGATGACCTCGGCGCCTCCCTCGCGGCGGCCGGGTACCGGACCGACCAGCCCACCACCTGGATCTGGGAGGGCGTGGTCCCCTACCTGACCCGCGCCGAGGTGGCGGCCACGGTGCGGGCCGTCGCCGAGGCCTCCGCCCCGGAGAGCCGGCTCGTCGTGAACTACCAGTCACCGTCGCTGGTGGCCTCGATCGGGCGTCCCGTGGCCCGGGCGATGAGGCGGCTGTCCCGGCAGCCCGACCCGATGGCGCACGAGCCATGGCGCTCCGCCTGGACACCGGCCGCCATGCGCGACCTGCTGGCCGAGCACGGCTGCACGGTGTCCGGCGACACGGACCTGCTCACCCTGGCCGAGGCGCTCGCCATGCCCGTCCGCAGCACGCGCTCCCTGGCGTCCGGCCGCGTCCTGACCGCCGACCGGCAGCGCGGACCTCTTTCGCGGGCCGGGTGACACAACGAGGGCCCGTGGCGCTGAAGGAGATGTCGGCGGCCACCCGCGTGGCCTGCCGACGCGGGCCCCGCCTTTCGACACCGCCGGTCACGAGGCGGGGCCCGCTCACCGGATCGGCATCCGCTTCCCGACGGCCGGGGTGGAGCCGCCCTCCGCGCATGAACTCCGCCGAGCGGGAACACCCTCCTTGCAGGAGGTGCACGTGAACGCAGGCCAACTGCTCAGCCAGATCCCCGGACTGACGTATCGGCAGCTCGACAGGTGGACCAGCACCGGCTACCTGCGGGCGGCGCAGGCGGGCGAAGGCGCCGGTCACGCCCGCGACTACAGCGCCGAGGAGGTCCGGGTCGCCGCGCTGATGGTCCGCCTCCACGGCGCGGGACTGAACGTCGCCTCCTCCCATCGCGCGGCCCGCGACCTGGCCGCCGGGCGGCCCGCGGTCCTCGCCCCGGGTGTCGAGGTCGTCGTCCAGGACCAGGCCGTGGCCGCCGAGCCGCACGAGGACGCGTCCGGGGGTCCCCTCTCGGCGGCTTGACCCGCCGGAGCGGTCCGGGACGGGGCGGCCCGCGCGGCTCAGGCGTGGGACAGGGCGAACGCCGCCAGGAACCCCACGACGATGATCAGGCCGGTGAACAGGTGGGTGTCCTCGTAGGCCTCGGGGATCATCGTGTCGGCGATCATGGTGAGGATGGCGCCGCCGGCCAGCGCGGTGATGCCGGCGAGGAGGTCGGCGGGAGCGTCCCCGAGCGCCGTGTAGCCGAGGACCGCCGCCAGGGCGCTGATCACGGCGATGCCGCTCCACAGCCCGAAGACGTACCCGCGTCCGCGTCCCGCACGGCGCATCCCCGAGGCGCTCGACAGGCCCTCGGGCACGTTGCTGATGAACACCGCGACCACGGTGACCAGGCTGACCGCGCCGCCGCCCAGCAGGCTCGTGCCGATCACGATCGACTCGGGCACGCCGTCCAGCAGCGCCCCCAGCGCGATCGCGCTCCCCGACCCGGGCTGCTCCTCCTCCGAGGGCTGCTGCCCTCCCGAGCGCTTGCGGTGCCGCGCGCCCCGCCAGGCCAGGGCGGCGTTGGCGCCGGCGTAGAGGACCGCGCCGACCACCGCCCCGATCGCCGTCGGGGCCAGCCCGCCCTGGTCGTGCGCCTCGGCGATCAGGTCGAAGGACACCGCCGACAGCAGGACGCCGCTGCCGAACGCCATCACGCTCGCCACCACCCGTGCCGGGACCGGAGCCAGGAAGCCGACCAGGGCGCCCATCACCAGCGCCGACCCGGCCAGCAAACCCCATCCTCCGGCCTGCAACGCTCCCTGCACGGCTCTCCCTTCCGTCCACGACCGCCACGCGGTACCGGGTCCGGCACGCGGAGCGGCGCGCCATCCGGCACGCCGCCCCTGCGACTACCCGCCGGTTCGGTCTGAAACGCCCCGAACAGCGAAGCATGCGCTCTCCGGCGGGCGCCCGCGCTCTTCGGGGCGCCGCCTCGTCCTCTCGCCGCAGGCACGGTAGCGGGGAGCCGGGCGGTGCCGGCTAGTAGGGTCGGCGCATGCCCGCTCGTGCCGCCTCCTCGTCCCCGGTGAGAGAGCCCAGGCCGCCGCAGATCCCCCGCACGCTCACGCCTGCCGGGAAGGTCGAGCGGCATCTCCGGCATGACGGGAAGTACCTGTCGCTGGAGTACGGGGCGGAAACCCTGTCCATGGAGGATCCGGACGGGGTCGAGGACGTCGAGTTCGAGGGCTGCAGATTCACGCAGACCGCTTTCACCGGGGTGGTGCTGCACCGGGCCGGGTTCGCCGACTGCGCGTTCGGCGACACCGACCTGGCGAACCTGCGGGCGTTCAACTCGCGGATGTTCAGCGTGCGGATCGTGAACGCGCGGATGACGGGGATGCAGCTCCCCGAGAGCGGGCTGCGGGACGTGCTGGTCGAGGGATGCCGCGCCGACCTCGCCGGTTTCAGGTTCGCGCATCTGCGGAACGTGGTGTTCCGCGACTGCAACCTTGCCGAGGCGACGTTCCAGTCCGCCGGCATGACCGACGTCCGGTTCGAGAACTGCCGGCTCAGCGGCGCCCAGTTCTCCGGGGCGGCGATGAAGGCGGTCCGGTTCCGCGGCTGCGACCTGCGCGGGGTCGCCGGCCTGAGTTCATTCCAGGGCGCGATCGTGTCGAGCGCCGACGCGATGGGGCTCCTGGACGCGCTCGCCGCGGAACTCGGCATCACCGTCGAGGACTGAACTCAGGCGAGCGTGAGGAACAGCTTCTCCAGTTGCGCGCGGTCGACGGCGGCCTGCTCGGTGCCCGCGTTCTCCGGCATGGCGCAGCGCTCCAGCCCGGTAGCGATGATCTTGAAGCCGGCCCGGTGCAGCGCCCGCGAGACGGCGGCCAGCTGGGTGACCAGGTCGGCGCAGTCCCGCCCCTCCTCGATCATGTTGATGACGCCGCCGATCTGCCCCTGGGCCCGCTTCAGCCGCAGCACGACGTCGTCGAGCGCGTCCCTCTCCAGTTCCATCCCGCTCCCCCTCAGGCGCTGCGCTTCTGCTCGGCGGCCCGCCGCCGCACGTCGTCCATGTCGACCGCGCGGGCGCCGTCGATCAGCTTCTCCAGTTCCTGCTCGGGCAGGGCGCCCGGCTGCGCGTACAGCACCACGTTCTCCCGGATGATCATCAGGGTGGGGATCGAGGTGATGCCGAACGCCCCGGCCAGCTCCGGCTGGGCCTCGGTGTCGACCTTGCCGAAGACGATGTCGTCGTGCCGCCCGGAGACCCGCTCGTACACCGGCCCGAAGAAGCGGCACGGCCCGCACCAGCTCGCCCAGAAGTCGATCAGGATCATGTCGTTGCCGTC
This sequence comes from Actinomadura sp. NPDC000600, assembly GCF_040492135.1. Classification (NCBI taxonomy): domain Bacteria; kingdom Bacillati; phylum Actinomycetota; class Actinomycetes; order Streptosporangiales; family Thermomonosporaceae; genus Actinomadura; species Actinomadura sp. NPDC000600. The sequence goes on along the minus strand of NZ_JBEUPD010000030.1, from coordinate 39,964 downwards.
GAGGACCTCGTCGAAGTTCTCGCGCGTCAGTTCCGTCGTGGCCATCACGGTCTCCGTTCCTCCGATGGATACCCCTATGGGTATAGGAACCGGCACCGGGACCCCCTTATTCCGGGACCGATGCGAGCGGCGCGGCGGGCAGCCGCGTTGATGCGGGCCCGTTGGGGAAGGCACCCCTCAAGGGGGGAGCATCATGGGTTACTCGATCAGCGTCCGACTGCGGCGGCCGTTCGGCGAGACCGTCGACCAGGTGCGCAGGCTGCTGACGGACCAGGGCTTCGGCGTGCTGACGGAGATCGACGTGCGGGCCACCCTGCACGAGAAGCTCGGCGAGTCGATGGAGGCCTACCTCATCCTGGGCGCCTGCAATCCGGCGCTCGCGCACCAGGCGCTCGGCATCGACCGGCAGATCGGCCTGCTGCTGCCCTGCAACGTCGTGATCCGCGTCGACGGCGACGACACCGTCGTGGAGGCGCTGGACCCGCAGGTCATGGTGTCGGTCAGCGACCGTCCCGACCTGGGGCCGGTCGCCGACGAGGCGACGCGGCGGCTGGCCTCCGCGTTGAGGCGGCTGGACTCCTGAGCCGCGCTGTGGAGGCTCTTCCGAGCCGCGCCCGACGCCGCCCGCCGCGCTCAGAGGCCGGGGAACTCGATCTCGGCCTCCTGGCCGTCGGCCAACAGGAAGTACCCGAGGAACGTCACGCCGTCCTCCTCGGCGTCGAAGCGCGCGATGCGGGCGCCTTCGGGCTCGTAGAAGACGTCTCCGGGGCCGAGGACCGCCGCCGCCTCGCCCTCGATCTGGTAGACGACCGAGCCGGTCTCGATGCTGCCGAACACCGGCCCGTTGTGCACGTGCAGCCCGGCCGCCCGGCGGGGCGCGATGGTGATGCGGCGGACCTCGACCCGGTGCGTGCTCCGGGCCGGCGCGAGGAGCTGGTCGAGCAGCACCGTGCGAGTGATCGGCGGGACGTCCTCCGCGCCGTCGCCCCGGTACTCACCGTCACCGACCGGCTCCCCCGCCTCGGCCGAGGCGCCGTCGCCCGGGATCGGCTCGATGGCCAGATGCGTCATCGAGCGGTCGGGGGCGGCGCCGTGCCAGTGCCATTCGCCAGGCGCGATGCGCACGGTGTCGCCGGCGCGGACCGTCTCGACCGGCCCGCCGCGCCGCTGCACGCGCCCGGTGCCCTCGGTGACGACGAGCACCTGCCCGAGCGGGTGCCGGTGCCACACGGTGCGGGCCCCGGGGGCGAAGCGGACGCTGTCGATCTGCGTCCGCGCGCCTTCCCCGGAGTCGGCCACCGGCGTGATCCAGGCGTCGCCGGTGAACCATTCGGACGGGGCGGCGGATCCATGTGTCATCTGCATGGCGTTCCTCGGGGGTCAGCGGACGGTTCGCGCGTCGAGCAGCGCGAGGATTCCGGTGATCGCTTGGTCGAAGGGCTCGGAGGCTCCCGCCGCGCGGGCGAGCACGTATCCGCCCTGGAGCGTGGCGACGATCGCGGCCGCGGTGGACGCGGGGCCCACTGAGGGCTCCAGCTCTCCCCGGTCCACTCCCTCGCGCACCACCGCCGCGAGCCGCGCGCGAAGCCAGGCGAAGGTCTCCTCCACGGGGCCGCGAAGCGCGGGTGTGGCCATGACGTCGGGGTCCTGGGTGAGCCGGCCGATGGGGCAGCCCCGCAGGACGTCCCGCTCCCGATGCAGGTACGCGGCGAGGCGGTCGAGGGCCGGACCTGGGCCGGACAGCTGCGCGTCGATGGCGGCGCGCATCTCCTCGGCGGTGCGGTCGATGGCGGCGCGAGCGAGGTCCTCCTTGCTCGCGAAATGGTGGTACATGCTGCCCTGGCCAGCGTCGGCCCGCTGCTGGATGGTCTTCGGGCTCGTTCCCACGTAGCCGCGCTCCCACAGCAGTTCGCGCGCGCTCTCCACCAGCCGTTCCCGTGTACTCACCCGGCCAGTGTACATACCGATAGGTACAGAGTCGATCGCCCGCCTCGGCGGCCCGCGCAGCCCGTCCCCGGCGCCCTCACTCCGCCGCGACCGCCTCGGGCGAGGAACGGCCGGACACGATGTGCCGCTTCGCCGCCGATCGACTCGTAGATGCTCATTCGGTCCCCTCGGGTCGGGTGACTGGGGACCGCAACGATAGACGCTTATTGGCGCTCCGCCAATAGTGCCCTCCGCGCGCGGAGGGCGGTCATGCCGACTCCCCCGCGTGGACGGGCAGGTCGGCGAGGCGCCACTCGAGCATGCCGTCGCTGAGCCGGACCGCGCGGCGGCCGTGTTCGGCCAGCAGCCGGACCGCGTCATAGGCCAGCACGCAGTACTCGTCCCTGCAGTACACGACGATCTCCCTGCCGTCGGGCAGCTCGCCGATCCGCGCGGCCAGGTGCTCGACGGGAATGGAGATCGCGCCGGGGATGTGCCCGGCCAGGTACTCCTCGAACGGCCGGACGTCCAGCACCGTGGCCGCACCGGCCGCCGCCCTGGCGCGCAGTTCGTCGCGCGTGACCTCCGCCGCGCCGTCGTCGCCGAGGTAGGCGTCGCGGGCGGCCGGGACGGCGGCCTGGTGGGCGTCGGCGACCTTGCGCAGCAGCGCGAGCAGCAGCGCGACGTCGTCCCCGGCCAGCCGGTAGTGGATGCGCACGCCTTCGCGGCGGGTGGCGACGAACCCGGCCTGCTTGAGGATCTGGAGGTGGGCCGAGGCCGTCGTCAGGTTCAGCCCGGCCGCGCCGGCCAGCGCGTCGACCGTCCGCTCGCCCTGGGCCAGCAGGTCCAGCAGTTCGAGCCGCCTGCCGTTGGCCAGGGCCTTGCCGCCGGCCGCGAACGCCTCGTACAGCCGCGCCTTCGACGCCTTCGAACCCGTGGGAACCTGCTCCGCCATCCATCCTCCATAAATCCATGGAATATTGTAATTCACGGATGCGTCCCGCATCCCCGCAACGACCCGACCTTGGAGGACTTCCGTGGGCTTCGCCGAGAGGCGCCCGCCACCGCTGCCCGATGAGGCGGGGGCGCGGGCGTGAGGAACGCTTCCGCCGATCGCCCGTCCGCGCGACCGGTCCGGCTGGGGCTGCGGGAGAACTGGCCGCAGTTCGCGCTGCTGGTCGTCGTGAACGTCTGCGTCGGCGCCCTGGTCGGCCTGGAGCGCACGACCGTCCCGCTGATCGGCACCAAGGTGTTCGGGCTGACCAGCGACCTGGCGGTGTTCTCCTTCATCATCGCCTTCGGCGTCACCAAGGCGCTGACCAACCTCGCCGCGGGCGCGCTGACCGCCCGGTTCCACCGCAGGACGCTGCTGCTCGCCGGCTGGCTGGTCGGCCTCCCGGTGCCGTTCGCCCTCGCGTGGGCGCCGTCCTGGGGCTGGATCGTGGCCGCCAACGTCCTGCTGGGCGTCAACCAGGGGCTCACCTGGTCGATGACGGTCAACATGAAGATCGACCTCGTCGGCCCCGCCCGGCGCGGGCTGGCCACCGGGCTCAACGAGGCCGCCGGGTACGTCGCGGTGGGCGCCACCGCGCTGCTCACCGGATACCTGGCCACCGCCCACGGGCTGCGGCCCGCGCCCGAACTCGTCGGCGTGGTGTTCGCCGCCGCGGGACTGGGGCTGTCGCTGTTCGTGCGGGACACCGCGGCGCACGTCGCCCTCGAACTGGCCCGGCATCCCAGGCCCGTCCCCGCCGGGGAGCGGACCGGGCCGGGCACCGTGTTCGCCCGGACGTCCTGGCGGGACCGCTCGCTGCGCGGCGCCAGCCAGGCCGGGCTGGTCAACAACCTCAACGATGGCCTGACCTGGGGCGTCTTCCCCCTGCTGTTCACCGACCACGGCCTCGGCCTGGCCGCCGTCGGGCTGATCAAGGGGCTGTACCCCCTGCTGTGGGGGCTCGGGCAGATCCCCACCGGCCATCTGGCCGACCGCGTCGGCCGCAAGCCGCTCATCGTGGCCGGCATGCTCGTCCAGTCCGCCGCCTTCGTGCTCGCCCTCGCGCTGCTGGCCCGGCCGCTGCTGGCGGGCGTCGTGTCCGCCGCCGTCCTGGGCATCGGCACCGCGATGGTCTACCCGGCCCTGATCGCCTCGGTGTCCGACCACGCCCACCCCGCCTGGCGCGCCAACGCGCTCGGCACCTACCGCTTCTGGCGCGACATCGGCTACGCCGCCGGCGCCCTGGTCGCCGGCGTCCTCGCCGACGCCCTCGGCCTCAACGCCACCGTCATCGCCGCCGCCGTCCTCACCGCCGGCTCCGGCCTGCTCGCCGCCCGCTGGATCAGCGAGCACCGCACAGCCGCGACCGAACAGCCCCTTCGTCGCTGAACGCGGGATAATTACCATGGGCGGCATGGAGCGGAGCGCGGAGGAAACGCCGTCGTCCACGGGCTTCGAACGGGTGCACGTCGAATTCGAGTGGTACGACGGCCCGAGGGGAGGCATCGCGGATATCGACGGCGTTCCGCACTACTTCTGGGCGCTACCTGGAAGGGGCGGTGGCGCGGAACACCGCGTCTGGCCCCTGAGCACCGACGTATTGGCCATGGAACGGGAGCAGTGGGCGATCTTCATTGCCTGGCACGACCGGTTCGAGGCGGGCACGAACCCTGAGGAGGACCATCCGGTGCAGGGAGGAGTCGATGCCCGCTATGACGCGCTCGAAGAACTGCTCGTGCCCCATCGCGCCGTGCCGAAGAACGCCAGAGTGATGCGAGTCGAGTGGCGCGGAAACGGCGCCCCGAAACGCTACCGCCTCGAAGGCCCCGCCTACGAGGGTCGCTGGCGGCCTCTCGCTTGAGTGCTCATTGGTCGGCCGTCCCGAGCCTCACTGCGGCGGAGCAGGGGCGCGGTCGGCGAGCCATCGGTTCAGGCCTGCGAGGGGGACGTCGGCTCGGACGACTTCCAGCAGCGTGACCGTCAGCCCCCATTCGCCGACGGCCTCATCCAGGTCGCTGGTCAGGAGTCTCATCTGGTCGGAGGTCAGCCCGCCCAGTTCGTTCAGGTCCCGGTCCGCAATGTGGCGGCGCAGCCGGCCCTCCACGATGAAGCTGACCGCCGCCGTCTGCGGAACCGGCCGCAGCGCATGGCGGGCGGGGTCGGACACCGCCACGAGGACGATCGCCTTCAGCCGCAGGAGCACCCCGTCCCGGGTGGACGCTTCGAGCCATACGTCCATCGGACTCCAGCGCAGGGGGACGCGGACCCACCGGTCGACGCCCGGCACCACCAGCGCACGGCCCGGCCCCCGCACCGTGGGAGGGCGGCCGAGCCGGGAGACCACCAGGCGCTCCCCTTCGGGCACGACTCGCAGCGACGCGATGACCAGCATCGTGATCAGCACGAGCAGGGCCAGGACGGCGAGCGACGTCCAGGTGAGGAAGCCGGGCAGCAGCTCGTCCCGATGGGGCGAGGCGGCGGCCGTCGGATCGCCTCGCAGGAGATTCCTGCTCATGCGTCCTCCCCTGGCGTTGCGGCGCTCGGGCCGGGCCCCTTCACCGGGTGACCCGTGATTCCACCATGACCGCTACGCGGCCGCTTCGCCATCGGGCACGGCCACCAATTCGGCGAGACCGACCATGTAGAGGACGACCGGGGATTGCGAAAGGCACGACCGGGCATGCGTCCGCCGTGCTCAGGACCGGCCGTCGTGGCCCGTGATCAGGCGCAGGCGGGCGCCGTCCTCGCGTTCGCGCTCCTCCAGGGCGACCTCGATCTGTTCCAGTGCGGAGCGCAGCCGGGGAAGGCGGCGGCGTTCGACGGCGCGGATGCGCTGCCGCGTGGCGGCGGCCTCGGCGTCGACGGCGGCCGCGGCGGCCGTCGCGGCGGCGTGGGCGCAGGCGGCTTCGAGCGCGGCCCGGCAGGCCCGCCGCGCCGGGGCCAGGGCGACGCCGGACGGCGACGGCGCGGACCCGACGGGCGCCTCGAAGCGGATGCGCCGGGGATAGGCCACCCCCATGAGGGAGGTGTGCTCCACGGTCAGGCCGGCGGGCTCTCCGGTCGTGGCCAGGGGCAGCACGCGGCGTCCGCCCAGCAAGGCGGCGCGCGCCAGCAGCCGGTCGGCCTCCCGGCAGCGGCGCTCCCATTCCGCGCCGGTTTCCTCGGCGACCCGGTGGAGCCCTGCCTGCTCGTCCCGCAGGATGCCGAGCTTGCGTTCCAGCAGGTCGAGGGCGGCTTCGGCGGCCGCGATGCGCTGCCGGAGCCAGAGCCGCCCCGCGCGCCCCCGCGGTCCGGTGTTCACCGCCCCCGCCCGAGGTGGTCGTCGATCATCTCGCGCGGCAGCATCGTGAGTTCGCGGCGCGGCAGGGCGGCGAGCGCCTGCCACGCCCTGTCCAGCGTCCGGTCGAGCGCGCGGGCCTCCGTCCTGCCCTGGGAGATGAGGGTCTCGCGGCAGGCGCGCTCGAAGTCGAGGTAGTGGCGGTCGGTGTCGCTGAGGGCGCCCGCTCCGATGAGCTCGCCGAGCTCGCGGGCGCGGCGGGCCCCGGCGAGGGCGGCCGTCGTCTGCGCGGCGACGTCGAGGTGGTCGGCGCGCGTGCGGCCGGGTCCGGCGGCCTTGCGCATGAGCCGCGACAGCGACTCCAGCGCGTCGACGGGCGGGTACACGCCGAGCGCGTGCAGCTCCTCGGACAGGACGATCTGGCCCTCGGTGATGTAGCCCGTCAGGTCGGGCACGGGGTGCGTGATGTCGCCGCCGGGCATCGTCAGGACGGGGACGAGCGTGACCGATCCGGGGCGTCCGCGGACGCGCCCGCACCGCTCGTAGAGGGAGGCCAGGTCGCTGTAGAGGTAGCCGGGGTAGGCGCGCCGCGCGGGGATCTCGCCGCGCGCGGCGGACACCTCGCGCAGCGCCTCGCAGTAGGACGTCATGTCGCCCATGACGACCAGGACGTGCCGCCCCTCCTCGAAGGCGAGGTGCTCGGCCGCGGTCAGCGCGATGCGGGGGGTGAGGGTCCGCTCGATCACGGGGGCGTCGGCGAGGTTGAGCAGCAGCACAAGCTCGCCGGAGGCGGAGCGGCCCTCCAGCGTCTCCCGGACGGCGGCGGCGTCGGCGTGGGTCAGGCCCATGGCGGCGAAGACGACGCAGAAGGGCTCGTCGCCCGCCGACGCCTGCGCGGCGATCTGGGCCGCCAGCTCCAGGTGCGGGAGCCCGGCGCGGGAGAAGATCGGCAGCTTCTGGCCCCGGGCCAGAGTGGTGAGCGCGTCGATGGCGGAGATCCCGGTCAGCACCGGCTCGGCGGGCGGTTCGCGGTGCACGGGGTTCAGGGGGACGCCGGCCACCGGGGCGTCGGCGCCGCCCAGCACCGGCGGGCCGCCGTCGAGCGGCTGCCCCATCCCGTCGCAGACGCGTCCGAGCCAGGCCGTCCCGACCGGGACGCGCAGCGGCGCGCCGCTGAAGGTGACGCGCATGCCCTCCGTGCGCAGGCCGCCGGTGCCCTCCAGCACCTGCACGAGCACGCGGTCGCGCGCGGTGTCCAGCACGAGCCCGTGGCGGTCGGCGTCCGGGCCCCTGTCGTCCGAGGCGTCGCCGCCTGCGCGTTCGGTCTCTGCACGGTCGTCTTCTGGGAGGTTGTCGTCCGGGCCGATCTGGATGTCGGCGAACTCGTCCCATCCGACGCTCCCGGCGCCCGTCACGACCACGAGCGGTCCGCGGACCCGCGCGATCCCGGTGTAGGAGGGCCTCGGCCAGCCGCCGCGCCCCGCCGCCTGCCGCGGGTCGGCGTCCCCGGTCACGGCAGCCCGTCCAGCCTGCTCAGGATCGTGTCGCGGCGCTCGCGGACGTCCGCCGCGGTCCGGGCGTCCTCGCGGGCCCGCACGAGGGGCGAGTAGTCCACGTCCTCGATGGCGGAGGCGGCGACTCCGCGGCCGACCAGGTCCTGGCACCGGTCCACCACGGCGAGGACGGCATCGGTCAGCGCGGCGGTGCGCTCGGGGGTGCAGGAAGCGTCGTTCGGGCTGAGGGCGCTCTGCTGCAGGACGCCTTCCCGCAGCAGGCGCCCTGCCACGAGCGTCACGCGTTCGGCGGCCGGCAGCGTCCCGGTGCCGACGAGCTCGGCGAGGGCGGTCAGGCGGTCGGCCTCTGCCAGCAGGCCCGCCGTGCGCGCGCGGCGATGCGCCCACTCCGGGTCTCCGGCGGCGGCGTGGCTGCGCGCCAGGACCGGGACGTCCCTGGCGAAGGACCCCGACCAGGAGACCGCCGGGTAGTGCCGCGAATAGGCCAGGTCCTTGTCCAGGCTCCAGCGCGCCCGCACGAACCGTTCGGTGTAGGCGGTGACGGGCTCGGTCATGTCACCGCCCGGCGGGGACACCGCGCCGATGACGGTGACCGAGCCCTCGGCGCCGTCCCGCGTCCGGACCCGTCCGGCGCGCTCGTAGAAGGCGGCGAGCGCGGACGGCAGCGCGGCCGGATAGCCCTCCTCGCCGGGCAGCTCGCCGGCCCGGGAGGCGAACTCGCGCAGCGCCTCCGCCCACCGCGAGGTCGAGTCGGCGATGACGACGGCGTCCCTGCCCTGGTCGCGGAAGTACTCGGCCACGGTGACGCCGCTGTGCACGCCCGCCTCGCGGGCCATCATCGGCATGTTGGAGGTGTTGGCGACGACGACGGTGCGGTCGGCGAGCCTTCCGCCCGTCCGGGGGTCGTCCAGCTCCGCGAGTTCCTCGAGCACGTCGGCCATCTCGTTCCCGCGCTCGCCGCACCCGACGTAGACGATCACGTCGGCGTCGCACCACTTGGCGACCTGCTGCAGCAGCATCGTCTTGCCCGTCCCGAAGCCGCCGGGGACGGCGACGGTCCCGCCGAACGGCACGGGGAAGAGCAGGTCGATGACGCGCTGCCCGGTGTGCAGGGGCGTGTCGGCGTCGAGCCGCTCGGCATAGGGGCGGGGCCGCCGGACCGGCCAGTACTCCGTCCGGCGCGCGTCCGCCTGCACGGCGCGGGTGGACGGGTCGAGCCAGACCCCCGCATCGCTCAGCGGGCGCAGCAGCCCGTCGAAGACGCCGCCGAGCAGGTGCGGGCCCAGCGGGGCGGACAGGGCGCGGCCGGTCGTGGCGGCGGCCGCGCCGGGCGCGAGCCCGCCGGTGTACTCGTAGGCCTGGACGGTGGCCGCGTCGCCCTCCAGCGCGACGATCTCGCCGGGGAGGCGGGCCGGGCCGAGCTCGACCACGTCGTTCATCGCCGTGCCGCGCATGCCGGACGTCTCCACGAGGGGGCCGTTGACGCGGGTCACCTCGGCGCCCACAGCTCCGCCGCCTCCGTCCCGAGAGCCGCCACCGCCCGGTCGGTGAGGGCGCGGGCGGACAGGTCCACCTCCGCGTCGGGACCGCGGGCGACCAGGCCGCCGCCGCTCGCCCGCCCGACGAGCGCGCCCGACCCGAGCAGTCCGCGGGCCCTCGCCGTCAGCGCCCGCTCGTTCGCCGGGGCGTCCGGGCCGTCGAACAGGGCCCGGACCTCGCCGCCGATCCGGCGGCGCAGCTCCTCGTAGGCCTCCCTGCGCGCCCGCAGGACGATCGCGCGCGAGGCCGCGCGCGCCCGGGAGCGCTCCGCCGCGGCGGCCAGCGCCCCGTCGGCGCGTCCCGCCGCCCGCGCGTCGTCCAGGATCCGGGCCGCCTCGGCGCGGGCCCGGCCCACGATCGCGGCGGCGTCGCGTTCGGCGTCGGCGACGAGGCGGGCGGCCTCGGCGCGGGCGCCGTCCGCCAAGGCCGCGCGCACCGGTGCGAGCGCGTTCTCGATGCGACGGTCACCGGTCACGGCGGCATCACCACGGTCAGGACCCCTGGACGCCGGTGGCGCGCGTCCTCCAGGACTTCGGCGGCGGCGGGCGTCATCACCACGACGGCCACCTCGTCGTCGAGCGCCTCCCAGGCGGACCGGACCTCCCCGGCGCCGTCCGCCGGGCTGACCAGCGCCCCGGCGAGTCCGTAGCCCTCCACGCGGGCGCGCTCCCCCAGCACGGCGACACGGCCGGCGGCGCTTCCCCCGGCACCGTTCGCGGAGCTCATGCCTTCCCGATCAGGATGATGCCGATGATCAACCCGTAGATGGCGATGCCCTCGGCGAGCCCGACGATGACCATCGCGCGCCCGAACAGCTCGGGGCGCTCGCTCAGCGCGGCGAGCGCCGCGGCGCCGGTGTAGGCGACCGCGACGCCGGCGGCGATCGAGGCCCCGGCGACCGCTATCCCGGCGCCCACGTACGGGGCCCAGTTCGCGGCCGCCACCTGCCCGGCCGCCATCACGCCTGTGGACATGCGGCGTCCACCTCCTCTGCCGTCATGCGGATGTGCCAGGGCCGGAACGGCCGGCCCCGCGCGTTGAAGAGCCGGGAGAACAGCTCGTAGTACTCCAGCCGGAGCGCCTGCACGCCCGCGACGAGCGCCTCCAGGGCGAACGTCACCGCCGTCCCCAGAACGAAGAGGACCACGGCGAGGACCGGCATGACGCCGCCGTGGCGCCACAGGGCGGCGGTACCCGTCCAGACGACCGCGGCCAGCGCCGCGTGCGTCAGCCCGAACGCGGCCAGCCGCGCGAACGACACCACGTTGGCGCCCAGCCGCACGACCAGGTCGAACAGCTCCACGACGGCTTCGACCGCGCCCGTGCCGCCGCCGCCCGCCCGCGCGAGGAAGCCGGTGAAGGCCAGCACCAGGCCGAGGACCGCGAGGGCGCCGCCGGCGACCGCCGCGACGGGGCGGTGGAAGTAGAAGCCCGCCGCGAGAGCGCCCGACCCGAGGAACACCGAAGCGCCGGATATGCCGGAGGGCTCGTACAGCGCCGCGGACCAGCCGCCCTCCCTCCAACGGTTGACGATGCCCAGCGCGTAGGCGCCGGCCAGCAGCGCCGTCCCGAGGCCGACCGCGAACACCATCAGCTCGACCGGGCTGTCGAGCGGCGAGAGCCACAGCCGGGGGACGACGCCGGTCGGCCCGAAGAACTCCCCGTACAGGACCCCGAACACCGTGGCGGCGATCCCGGCGCCCAGCACGAACGGCCACGCCCGCCGCCACCGCGCCGGCGGGCGCGGCCACCCGGCCGCCAGGGCCGCGGCGGCCGCCACCAGCATCAGCCCGTGGCCCGCGTCGCCGAACATGATCCCGAACATCAGGACGTAGGCCGCCGACGCGAGCGGGGTCGGATCGAGGTCGGCGTACGGGACGGGCCCGTAGGTCGCCACCAGCGGCACGAGGGAGCCGCGCAGGCTGTCCCGGCGGTCCTCCCCCGCCAGCAGGGTCGGCGCCTCCACGCCGCGCGGGTGCGGCAGCCGCACCAGGGCGGCGCCGACCTCGGCGAGCCGGGCGGCCAGCGCCGCGTGGGCCGCGCGGGGCATCCACCCGACGACCGCGGCCACATGCCCCTTCCGGACCGCGGCGTCGGCGCGCTCCCGCACCTGCGCCTCTCCTTCGACCAGGTCCGGGCGGTTGCGCTCGGCCAGCCGGCGCGGATCGGGCGCGAACGGGAGGACCGCCGGTTCCAGACCTCCCGCCCCTGGCAGGGGCCGTGCGGCGCCGCCCGGTCGGCCGTGGGGGCGCGGACCGGGCTCGGGCTCGACCACCCCGGCGTCCGCCACCCGCGCAAGGGCGTCGCGCAGGGACCCGGCGGGGGCCACGACCGCGACGCGCGCCATCCGCACCGGCCACAGGCTCTCAGGCCACCTCATCGTAGGCCTCCGCCGATCCGCCGCCGAGCGCCGCCGCCTCCAGCGCGGCGCGGACCCGCCGGACGTCGGCGGCCATCACGGCCACCGCCCCGACGACCGGCTCCATGCCGAACGCGGAGCTGCGCAGCATCGCCTCGCCGTCCCGCTCCAGCCGCCGCCAGCAGCGGATCTCGGCCCGCCAGAGGTCCGCCGCGTCGTCGACGCCCTCAAGGGGCCGGCGGGCGTTCCGGCCCAGGCGGTCGGCCATGGCGGGCAGGGTGGGCGCCTCCAGCGCCGCCCGGCCGAGCAGCCGCGCCGCCCGTCCGGAGGCGTTCTCGGGGAGCTCGCGGCCGTCGCCGAACCGCTCGCCGGCGACGAGCACGGCCGCCGCCCCCGCCGCCCAGGCGCCGGCGCGCGCCCCGAGGCCGGAGACGCGCGAGGCCCACGACAGCCTGAGGAACAGCCGGACGTCGTACGGGTCGGCCGACCCGGGATCGCCCCACGGCGAGGCGGCGAGGCGTTCGCGCACCGCCCCCGCGTCCGGCGCGTCCGCCAGGTGCGGCCACGCGGTGGCGAGCGCCCCGAGCGCGTACGGTTCCTCGGCGGGCCGGTCCTCCAGTCGCTGGAGCAGGCCGTCGACGTTCGCGACCTCGAACCATCCGGCCATGGCCCGCATGGCGGCCACGGCCCGGGGCGGAAGCCAGCCCGCCAGGACGCGCAGATGCCAGAGCAGCGAGCCGGCGACCGCGTGCTGCGCCGCGTCCAGCCCGGGCGCCGCCGGAAGCCGCTTCCCGTAGGGCGTCGCGGCCAGGCCCGCCAGCGCCTCGGCCAGAGAGCCCGCCTGCGCGAGCGCTCTGCCCCGGCCCGGGCCGAGCACGTTCCGCGCGAGCGCCCGGGCGCGGACCTGGCCGGCGACGAAGCCCGCGGTCATGGCGCCGCCCTCGTCTCGTCCAGGAGGCCGCCGACGAACCCCATGGCGCGGGCCACCAGGCCGTCCAGCCGGGTCGCCGCGGCCTCCCGGACCCGTCGGGCCTCGTCCTCCGCGGCGGCCCGCAGGGCCTCTCCCTCCTCCTCGGCGGCCCGCAGCGCCTCGGCCGCGGCCGAGGCCCGGACGCCGGCGGCCGCGGCGCGCGCCCGCTCCACCAGGCCGGCCGCCTCCTCGCGGGCCGCCTCGGTGAGGTCCCGCGCCCGGTCGTGCGCCGCCGCGACGACGCGCCTCCGGTCCTCCTCGGCTTCCGCCAACCGGGCGAAGACCGGTTCCAGCTCGTCCTCCACGGGCCGGCGCTCCGCCGGGGCGGCCGCCGCCGGGCCCGGCGCTCCCGCCGGACGGAACCGCTGCAGAAGGTCGTGGAGTGCCGGCACCCGCGCCTCCCCCTGGACTCGTCTGCTCGGTCTCCCCGCCGGCCTTGAACGCGCCGCACGCCGCCGCGGCCGGATGACTCCCTCCGCAGCACGAAGATCCCCTTCACGCGGCGACACAAACAGCGAGCAGGAGATCACACTCGGCGATCAATGGTGAGGCGTGCCCGGGCGATCACGCCGCCCGGCCGCTGACGCGGTCGTCCGCCGGGGAGCCGACGACGTCCTCGGCGAGGAGGTTCTCCAGTGCCGTCATGTGGCCCCTCTGGGCGGCGTCGAGGAAGACCGCCAGGAAGCGCCGGTAGTCGTCGACGTCGATCGGCTCCCGCCGGGCGCTGCCCAGGTGCCTGCGCGCGCGGCTCACCAGCTGGCGGACGTTGACCGGGCTGACCTGGATGATCTCCGCGATCCGCTCGTAGGGGTAGACGAAGGCCTCGCGCAGGACGTAGGCCGCCCGCTGGGCCGGGGTGAGCCTCTCCAGCAGCACCAGCAGGGCGCGTTCGAGCGCCTCGCCCCGCTCGGCCCCGACGGCGGGATCGTTGCCGGGGTCGACCAGTTCGGGCAGCAGGGAGCCCAGGGAGGTCACGCTGCGCACCCGCGCGGACCGCGCGGTGTTGATGGACAGCCGGGTCGTGATCAAAGCCAGGAACGCCGGCGGGTTGACGATCGTCGCGCGGTCGGAGCCCTGCCAGCGCAGCCAGGTCTCCTGGACGATGTCCTCGGCCTCCGCCGGGTCGGCGAGCACCCGGTAGGCGATGCCGAAGAGGCGCGAACGCACCTCGGTGAACGTCTCGGCGGCCTGGTCGAGGGAGTCCGCCCGGTCTCGTTCCTCAAGAGCAATGCTCATTCCAACCTCACGACGATGGTGTCCGATTCCGCCTGTCAAGCCGTTCTCCGAGTGGCCGTATCCGTGGGTTGCGCTCCTCATGCACTCACCATCTCGTCTAGGGTCGAATGGGGCATGACACAAATGCATGAGATCGCCTAGTTGCAGTTCAGAGCATGAGTAGGAGCTGTCACAGCAGAATTGTCAAGGCAGCACCGAAAGGCTGGAACCGCACCGCCGATACGGTTCCAGCCTTCCTTTCAGGAATGGTCAGCCCGCGTCGCGCTCCAGGTAGGCGCGCGCCAATTCCACGCGGGAGTTCACGCCGAGTTTGCGGAACGTGTGCATGACGTGAGTGCCGACCGTGGCGGGCGACAGGAAGAGCCGTTCGGCGGCCTGGCGGTTGGTCGCCCCCGTCGCCACGAGCGCGGCGACCCGGCGCTCGGCGGGCGTGAGCGCGTCCCATCCCTGCACTCGGCCCGCCTCGACTGCCCTCTCGGATGCCGCCGCGGGAACTGTCTTCGGCGCCGTCCCGCCGAGAGCGCCCAGGAGGAGGTCGTGCCGGAACGTGAGGGGGTCCGTAGGACGGACGAGACCGGCGTCGACGGCTTCCTGGAGGGCCGCCACGACCTCGGCGAGGGTGCGCCCGGCGAGGTCGGCGAGCCGGCGGGCCTCCAGGTCGCGGCCGAGCGACGACGCGAGCCGGATCACGTCCTGGGCGGGCGGGGACAGGTGGCCCAGCAGGCGTTCCGCGGAGCCGTAGGAGGGGACCGGGGAGCGCCGGCCGGTCAGGTGCGCGACCGCGCCCGTCCGGGTCACGGCGCCCTCGCGGAGGAGTCCGCGGACCGTCCCGGTCACCAGCTCCGGCAAACCCTCGGCCTGCCGGAGCAGGTCGAGGACGTCGCGGCCCGGTTCGGCGCAGAGCAGATCCCGGGCGATCTCGGCGACCGCGTCCTCCGGCAGCCGGTCGAGACGCATCGTCCGGGCGCCCGCGTCGGCGAGCCGGGCGAGCGTCGCCCGCACGTCGGCGCCGGGGGAACCGGTGCGGACGGCGAGCAGCCAGCGGATCGGGAGGGAGCGGAGCCGGGCCGGCAGGATGCGCAGCGCCAGGAGCGTCCCGGCGTCGCACCACTGAAGGTCGTCGATCACGACGAGGAGCGGCCCGTCCAGGGCCGCCTGACGCAACCGGTCCTGCACCGTCCGGACCAGCCAGAAGCGGTGCTCGGGCGACTCGGACAGCGTCCGGAGGTCGGCCGCGCCGGGGAGGGGGGGACCACCGGACGCCAGCGTCCCCAGCAGCGCGCTGAACGGGACGCTCTGCCGCTCCCGCTCCCCCGTCCCCCTGAGAACGCGGATCGCGAGGTGCTCCGCGAAGGTCCGGGCCTCCTCCGCGAGGCGGCTCTTACCGGCTCCCGGGTGTCCCTCGACCAGCAGGACCCCTCCGCGTCCGTCGCGCGACCGCGAGATCCATCCGGCCAGTTCGGCGGCCTCGGCTTCGCGACCCCGCAGCGGCCCCGTCTCGTGCTCGACCGCCATGGCTCCTCCGTTCGGCCTTCCCGGCGGCACCCCACCACCGGCACGATCCACTGTGGCCGGGAGCGCCTCGCGGTCGCATCGGGGAGAGTCCCTTGCCCGCACCCCTGGGGGACCCCCGGGGCACCCGGGGGTCCCCCAGGGAGTGCGCGCGGACCACACCCGGGAGCCATGACCCCGGAGCCCGGGCCGCCGCCCGGGCACCAAGAAACGCCCAGACAGGGCGATCAACAACGAACTGTCGCTGACCAGCGCGAACGCCCCGGGGAGCCGCCTCGAACAAAGCCTGTTCGCACGACTGCCCCCACTCCCGGAGCCGGCGCGCGGCCTCCTGCTGCCGGGCCACGGCCCCAACCGGTGACCCCGGGGGCTGCGGCGAGCGCGGCCCTAGGCGTGGCGGACATAGAGGTCGCCAAGGCGCTCGTCGCCAGCGCGCGCGTCAGCTTCCGCCCCCTGGTGCGATCGGCCATCTACCGGGCGACGGAGCCGCGCGCCTGTACGCGAGCGCCCGCGCCCGTCGGGCACCCAATCGGCGCAAGCAGCTCGCGCCCGATCAGGTCGACGAGGCCCTTTGGGTCGGCCTTTTGGGGGCGGGGCCGCCTGCCTCGTGTGACACGACGAGGCGGGTGAGGTCGACGCGGGAGCGGATGCCCCATTTGGCGAAGATGCTCCGCAGGTGGGTGTTCACCGTGTGCCGCGACAGGAACAGCTGCTCGGCGACCTGGCGGTTGGTCGCGCCCTGCGCCACCAGCCGGGCCACGCGCGCCTCCGCCGCGGTCAGGCCCCATCGGGCCTCGTCCCCGACCTCCCGGAGGCGCGGCGGACGGCGCACGCCGAGCAGGCGCAGCCGCCTCCGCACGCGGGCAGCGTCGCGGGCGGCGCCCGACTCCTCGTACAGGTCGAGGGCGGCGTCCAGGTAGTCCGGCGCGGCGGGGTCGCCGTCCGCGCCGAGGGCGCGTCCCGCGTCCTCGGCCGCGGACGCGTGGACCAGCGGGCGCTCGGCGTCCTTGAGCAGTTTGACGGCGTGCTGAAGCAGGTCGGGGTCGTCGTCGACGATTCCGCGCGCCTGGAGGGCGAGGCCGCGCAGGAGGGGCACCGCCGGGTCGAGCCCTGCCGAGTCGAGTGCGGCGGCGCGGTCCGCGGCGGCGGCCGCGAGGCCGGGCAGCCCGGCGGCCGGCGCGAGGCGCGCGAGCACGACATGGTCGGCCGGGTCGGGCGGAGCGCCGGGCGCCGGGCCCGCGGCGTCCGCCCCCTGCCAGGCGAACTCGACCAGCTCGGCGACGCGGGCGGTGTCGCCGAGGGCGTCGGCTGCCAGCGCGGCCAGCCAGGCACCGGTGCGCCGCACCGCCGGCGCCTCGGCGGCCATCATCCGCGCGCCGTCGGCGGCGCAGCGGCGGAGGCCGTCCCGGTCCCCCAAATGCACCGCCGCCCGGCCGAGCGCGTACCGGGCCGTGGCGTCGGCGAAGTCGCCCGCCTCCGGGTCTCCGGCGGAGTCGAGGGCGGCGGCGGCCTCGGCGCGGGCGGCGGCGAGCCGGCCCGCGTCGAGCAGGACCCGCGCGCGGGTCATCGACCACGGAAGGGCCGCGGCCGCGTGCCCGAACCGCCGGGCCCCGCGTACGCCCTCATCGGCCTCCCGCAATGCCGCCCCGACCTGCCCCGACGCGGTGAGGAGCAGCGCGCGCCCGCAGGCCTCCGGGGTCCCGGGCACGAGCTCGGCCCGCGCCGGGACGGCGGTGTCCGCCGCCCCGGCGCCCTGGGCGAGACGAACCTCCGCCGCCTGGCGCCTCAGGGAGCGGCGCAGCGCCGAAGGGAGGGCCTCCCAGAGCGCCTCCCGGACCAGGTCGTGCCGGAAGTCCAGGAGAGTGCCCGTTCGGGTGAGGAGTCCCGCGCCGACCGCCTCGTCAGCCACCGCTGCGGTCTCGCCGGCCGAGGCCCCCGTGAGCCCGGCCAGTTCGTCGGCGGTGAAGGCCCGGCCGAACACGGAGGCCGCTTGCAGGCCGTGCCGGGCGGGTGGCGACAACTGGTCGAGCCGGCGCCGGACGAGGTCGAGGAACCGGCGCGGGATCGTCTCGGCGGCCGTCGAGGCGACACCGGCCCGAACCGTGATGAGCCCCTCCTCCCGCATGCCGAGGAGCAGTTCGGCGACCAGTTGCGGTATGCCGTGCGCACGCCGCGCCACGCGCATCACGTCGTCGCCCGGCTCGGCTTGGAGCAGATCGGCCGCCAGTGCCCTGACATCGTGGTCGGACAGCGGCCCGAGGACGATCCGGTAGTCCTCTCCGGGACGCCTCGGCAGTGAGAACGCCTCGTCCGCGCCGCCGGGACCTGGACTCACTGCGAGCACCCAGAGGAGGGGGAGGTCTATCAAGCTCACCCGCAACGTCGCCAGCGCCTCCAGGGTCACCGGATCGCACCACTGCACGTCGTCGAGGCAGACCACCAGCGGCCTTTCAGCCGCACTCCGCGCCAGCCTGTCCCGGATCTCCCGCAGCGTCCATGACCGCAGGTCCGCCGCGCCGACGGCGGGGAGCGCGAGGGGGTCCGGCAGCGGCTCCGGACCGGCGGACAGGGCCTCCAGCAGCGGGCCGAAGGGGACCGGGAGGCCGCCGGGCACCCCGGCCCCGTGCAGGCAGGGCAGGCCCGCGGCGACGGCCAGGGCACGGGTCTCCGCGAGCAGCCGCGACCTCCCCGAACCCGCGGGCCCCTCCACCACGACCACCCCGCCCTCTCTTGCGCCCAGCGCGGCGAGCCGCTCCCCCAGCAGCCCCGCCTCGGCCTCGCGGCCGCGCAACGGAAGGTCGCCCCGCTCCGGAATCGTCCCCTCGACCGTCATGACTCCTCCGTTCGCACTGCCGCGAATGCGCCTCGCCGACACGCCATCGCCGGCAAGAGAAACTGTGGCCGGGCCCGTGTCGCGCTCGCATCGGGGACATGCCCTGGCGCGGGTCCCTGGTGGGGATCCATCCCCCGGGCCCGTGCCTGGTCGGGCCACTCCCGGTACGGGGCACGCGCGTCACTCACGGGTGCGGCCGGTCCGGGCGGAAGACGCCTCGGTCAGGTCGCGATCAAGCCTTCGGTGGTGGATCGGCCGTCGTCCCTCGGGTTCCTGCCCGTGGAGGCGTCGCGCGGCGCCGTGGGCCGTCCGGCACCGCGCGGCGCAGCCGCGGCTCCGCTCACTCCCCGGCGTCGACGGCCTCGATGATGGAGGCGGCGACGGCGTCCGGCTGGGAGGCGGCGACGGCGTGCGAGGCGCCGGCGATCTCCCGGGTCCCCCGCGAGGAGGCGCGGTCGGCCATGAACCGGATCGCCTCGGCGGGGATGTTGCGGTCGCTCCCGCCGAAGACGAACCAGGACGGCTTGGTGCGCCAGGCCGGCTCCGCCGCGCCCAGCCCGTCGGTCAGGGCACGCTCGGTCACCGGGCGCTGGGTCACCGCCATCAGCGCGGCCTCGCCGGCGTCCAGGTCGGCGCAGAACTGGCCGTGGTACTTCTCCTCGTCGATCCGGAACTCGTTGCCCCCGGACGCGACCGGATAGGCCACCAGCGCGTCGCCCAGGGTGCTGCCCGCGAACTTGCCCGACAGCGCCAGGGCGCTCTCGCCGGTGTCGGGCGTGAAGGCGCCGACGTAGACCAGGGAGCGGACGGCCGGGACGCCGGCCGCCGCCTGGCTGATCACCATGCCGGCGTAGGAGTGGCCGACCAGGACGACCGGCCGGTCGAGGCCCAGGATCACGTCCCGGACGTAGGCGGCGTCGCCCGCCAGGTCGCGCAGCGGGTTCGCCGCGGCGACGGCGCGCAGCCCGCGGCCGTGCAGGCGTTCGATCACCCGGTTCCAGCTGGCCGACTCGGCGAAGGCTCCGTGGACGAGGACGACGACGGGATTCTCAGTGGTGCTCATGAGTCTTCCTTTCGGGTCTGCAGCGCGGCCTTGAGGGTCGCGATGGCTTGCGCGGTCGCTGCCCGTGCGGCGTTGGTGTCGCGGACGGGGTTGAGCATCATGAAGTCGTGGAGCGTGCCGTTGTAGCGGACGCTGGTGGTGGGCACGCCGGCCTGGGTGAGGCGGCGGGCGTAGGCCTCGCCCTCGTCGCGCAGCACGTCGTTCTCGTCCACGATCACGAAGGCGGGCGGGAGCCCGGCCAGGTCCTCCAGGGTGGCGCGCAGCGGCGAGGCGGTGATCTCGGCGCGCTCTTCGGGACTGGTGGTGTAGGCGTCCCAGAACCACGCCATCGCCTTGGCGGTCAGGTGCGGGCCGTCGGCGAACTCGCGGTAGCTGCCGGTGTCCTGCGCGGCGTCGGTGACCGGGTAGTACAGCGACTGGTGCACGAAGGACACGTCGCCGCGGCGCTTGGCCAGGATGGCCAGCGCGGCCGCCATGTTCCCCCCGACCGAGTCCCCCGCAACCGCCATGCGGGAGGGGTCCAGGCCCTCGGCCGCGCCGTTGGCGCCGATCCACTGCGCGGCGGCGTACGCCTGCTCGATCGCGACGGGGTAGCGGGCCTCGGGCGAGCGGTCGTACTCCACGAACGCCACCGCGGCGCCCGCCCCGACGGCCAGTTCGCGCACCAGGCGGTCATGGGTGCCGGCGTTGCCCAGCACCCACCCGCCGCCGTGGACGTACAGCACGACCGGCAGCGCACCGGCCGCCCCGATCGGCCGCACCAGGCGGACCCGCACGTCACCCGCCGCAGCCGGCGCCGTGATCCACTTCTCGTCCACCTCGGGCATCTCCACCGGCCCGGCCTGGACCTCGTCCAGGAGCCTCCGGGCGCCCTCCACACCCCGCTCGTACAGCAGCGGCGGCTTGGCGGCCGCCTCGCCGAACTCCTGCGCGGCCGGTTCCAGAATGGGTTTGCTCATGCTCGTCTTCCTTTCTCAGTGGTGCTCCCGTCATCGGCCGGTCGGGGCTCCGGCCCCGTCCCGTCCTCACGGAAGTCGATCTCTCGGTGGGTTCCGTCGCACAGCGGCTTGTTCGCGGAATGGCCGCAGCGGCACAGCGTCATCCGGTTGCGGGTCTCCAGCGGGAGCCCGTCCGCGCGCTCGACCGGGACGCCGCCGGTGACCCACAGCGCGCTGGCCAGGCCGTGCTCCTCCTCCAGGACCGATACGGCCCGCGGGAGGTCCGGCTCGATCGACTCGCCGCCGCGCCGCAGGGCGTAGCTGTAGGACCCGGAGGGGCAGTGGTCGATCCGCCCCATGATGTCGGCGCGCACGTCGCTGTCCTCGGTGTCGGCGAGCATCGCGGCGATCGGCCTGGTGCGTCCGATGCAGAACGCGGCGTGGATGCACAGCTCGCCGACGCGCTGGGCCGAGATGCCGACCCCGTCGTGCACGTGCTGCAGCTCCTTGTACGGGCGGACGTCGGCCGTCTCGGTGCCGTCGAACCCGATCAGGGCGTGGGTCCCGTCGCAGAAGGGCTTCGCGCCCGACCGGCCGCAGCGGCACAGTGCGTAGGTGTCCTCGGTGGCGAGGGTCTCGCCGGTCTGCCAGGTCAGCGCGTCGTCCTCGGCGGAGACGATCTTGCGCTTGCGCCTGAGCGGCACCCTGCCGTAGACGAGGTAGGGGCCGTCCGGGAGCACGACGATCCGCTGCCGGTCGTCGGTGCTCCAGCGCCGGCGCTCGGGCGGGACGTAGGTGAACGTGGGGCCGGCCCTCATGCCCTCCACGTCGGGCATCCGCATGAGGGCCTGCGCCTGCGCCCTGAGCCCGTACATGGTGCCGGTGGCCACCGCGAGCAGCCTCGGGCTGCCGTTGAACGCCTGCTCCAGCAGGTGCAGGACGGCGCAGTAGGTGTGGTCGAACTCCTCCTGGGCCGTGCGGATCGCGCTGCCCGGAGCGTGGTCGGCGAGTCGCGGGTCGCGCCTCATCGGCAGGACGCCCGCGGGGTCCACGGCGATCGCCTCGCCGGTGGGCCCGGACCGCGGGGTGTCGCCCCGCCGGTAGCGCCGCCCGGCTCTGAGCTCCTGGAAGCGGTAGTAGTGGGCGACCTCGTCCCGCTCGGGGTGGTGGACGTCCTGGTCGCCGTCCCAGACCTCGCCGCGGGACGACCCCTCCCCCTCCTCGACGATCTCCCGCAGCGCGGTCAGCGCCGAGGCCAGGTCGCCGACCGCGACCAGCCGGCCGGCGGTGTGCCGGAAATGCCCGGCGTGGACCTGGCGGGCCGGGTCCCCGGTGAAGACCTCCCGCTCGCCGAGCCGGTCGCACAGGTGGCGCAGCCCGTCCTCGACCGCGTCGTAGAACTGCCCGATCGTCTCGTAGGCGTCGCCCTCCGGCGGGGCCCCGGGCGGCGCCGGCCGTTCGAGCCTTAGGAACATGTCGAGCGCCTCTGGACCGAACGGAAGCAGCGACAGCACCAGCGAGGGGTCCGCGTGGGGCAGCCGCCGGGGGTGCGGCGGCAGCATCCGCGGCATGTCCAGCCTCGGGCGGCCGCCGACGGCGTTGAGCAGGTTCGCGGCCAGCGCCAGGTGGAGCATCTCCTCGACGAAGACGCCGGCCACCGCCTCGGCGGCCTCGGGGTTGCGCTCGGCGTCGAGCGAATAGAGCGCGCACAGGTACGGCGGCAGGGTGGCGTGCTCCAGCTCGATCGCCCACTGCAGATGCTCACGGAGATCGTCGAGCGTGGCGATCCTCGCGGACCCGGCGGGCGCCGCGCGATGCCGTCCCTGCGGGGGACGGTTCATGGTGTCCCGGTTCATGGCGTCTCGTCCCGGAGGTCGTCGGTCTCCAGCTCCTGGGCCGCGCCGAGCAGGTTGCGGAGCCCGAGCTGTTCGCGCCCCGCGTCGGCCGGGTCGAACAGCCACTCCGAGACCGGCAGGGCCGCGACCTGCTCGGCGTCGCTCGACGCCACCAGGTCCAGCTCGGCCCGGACCTCCGCCTCGAACTCGATTTCGAACTCGTTGTCACCGGTCGGACCGTTCATGGCTCCTCCACGCGTGGCCGGGGCGGACGGCGCCCCGAGCGGACGTCCGTCCGCATGGATCAGTTGCATCGAGATCTGTCCGGTGGCGAACAGACGGGTGAGGCTCCGGCTCTGGCGGACCGCCAGCGCGTGCGCGCGGTCGGCCCCGTGCTCGGCGGCGACCAGCGCGGCGGCCCGTTCGGCGCGGCGCGTCCACGACAGCGGCGCGCCGCCGGGCCGGTCGATCCGCTCGATCACTTCGAAGCCGGTGCCGGCGAGCAGCTCGTCGAGTTCCCGGCGGGTGGGGAACAGGTTGCCCTCCGGGGCCGGGAAGTCCTGCGAGTCCCAGGCGTCCAGCGGGTCGCGGGCCACGACGGCCAGGAGCCCCAGGGGCGCCCCGGGCCGCAGGACCCTGTGGATCTCCCGGAGCACGGCGGCCTTGTCCTGGACGGTGTCCAGCACCCCCAGGCACCAGGCGGCGTCGACGGACCCGCCGCGGAGCGGGATCCGGCCGCCGTCCGCCGTGACGACCGGCAGTCCGAACAGCCGGGCGGCGGCCCGGCAGGCGGCCGGCATCGGGTCCAGCAGGATCGGCCGGACCCCGAACCTCTCGGCCGCCCAGGCCGCCGGACCGCCGGCGCCCGCGCCCACGTCCAGCAGCCTGGTCCCGGCTCCCAGCTCGCACGCCTCCGCCAGCCAGGCCAGCCCCGCCGGGTCCGCGCTGCCGCGGCAGGCCGCCGGGATCGCGTACCCCTCGCCGAGGTGCTCGACGGCGTCGGCGGTCCATCCGGCGACGTCGCCGAACTCCGCGGCCATGGCCGATGCGATCATCGTGAATCCCCCCGTCCGGTCGCCCGCACCGGCATTCGCGCCGGGCCCACCGGGTCTTCGTGCGGTTGTCCGCCGTGCGGCTGTCAGGCGTGCGGTCGTCAGGAACGCCTGGGCGCCCGCAGATGCGCGCGCCGGGCGAGCTCCGCCTCGTCGACCAGGGTCAGCATCGGATCCCCCGGTGCGCAGAGCATCGTGACGACGAATCGGAGCGGCAGGTCCTCGCGGTTGTTGCCGTCCTGGTAGTGGACGACGTCGCCGCCCGGCTCCCAGAACGCCTCGCCCGCGGGTACGGGCCGCTCCGGCTCCCCCTCGATCTCCAGAAGCATCTCCCCCTCCAGTACGTACCCGAAGGCGGGACCCGAGTGCCGGTGCGGCGGTGCGCCGGGGTCGCCGGGCGGGTACTCGATGACCACGGTCATCGCGTGCGCGTCGGCGGGGACGAAGGGCGGCGCGGCCTCCTGGACCATCGTGAGCGCCGTCTGCCACGCGTTGGAGCGCGCCTTCGGCTCCGCGGCGGCCTGCTCGGTACCTGCCATGGGGTGTCTCCTTGACTCGTGGGTGTGCGGCCGGGGCGGGTGTCACGCGGCGGCGCTGCCCGCCAGCCAGTCGGCGTACTTGATCTCGCCGAGGGTCGCGGGGCCTACCGGCACGAGGTCGTGCTCGCGCATCTCGGCCCCGAAGTAGTGCGCATGCGGGTCGGTGACCACCTCGCGCGGGTCGCCCCAGGCCGCGAGGGCGCCGCGGAAGAACTCGTCCATGCGGAACCGCTCGGGGCCGGCGACCTCGGTCCGCCCGTTCAGCGGCGCGCCGGCCGCGGCCCTGCCGACCGCCTGGGCGACCTCGTCGCCCGCGATGGGCTGGAACAGCACCGGGGGCATCCGGACCGCACCGCCGTCGGCGGCCCCGTCGGCGATCCTGCGGGCGAACTCGAAGAACTGCGTCGCGTGCACGATCGAGAACGGGATCCCGGAGTCCTCGATCTGCTTCTCCTGGGCGAGCTTCGCCCGGAAGTAGCCGACGTCGGGCCGCCGCTCGGTGCCCACGACCGACAGCGCGACGTGGTGCCCTACCCCCGCCTCCTTCTCCGCGGCCAGCAGGTTGCCGGTGGATGTCCTGAAGAAGGACAGCACCGCGGCGTCCTCGAAGGACGGGGAGTTGGACACGTCGACCACCACCGACGCGCCGGTCAGTACCTCGGCGAGTCCTTCGCCGGTGAGCGTGTTGACACCGGTGTCGGGCGCGGCCGGCACCGCCTCGTGGCCGTGCTCGCCCAGCCTCGCCGCGACCTTCGACCCGATCAGGCCGGTACCACCGATGATCACGATCTTCATGCCGCCTCCTGGTGCTCGGGATCCCGGTTCCGCCCGGTCGGCAGCTAAGACAGGGCACCCGCCCGCCTTGTGACAGCTCGCGGGAGAAACCGGCGAAAGCGGCCGCGTGCGGCGTTCGCTGTCACAACCGGGTGCACCGGCCTGTCTTAGCCGCAGGACGGGTCTGTCCCGCCAGGACGGACCCACGGGAAGACGGGAGCGAACCTGTGCCGCCAGAAGGTGCCGGATGCCGGATCCGGGTCCGGATGACCGCGCGCGCCATCGACGAGCCGCACCGCGCCTCGAGCCAGCTCGAGCTGCTGTTCGACCTCACGTTCGTGGTGGCGGTGGCGGCCGTCACCGCCGAGTTCGCGCACGACATCGCCGAGGGGCGCGCCCTGGCCGGGCTCGTGCCTTTCCTCCAGGTCTTCTTCGCGGTGTGGTGGGCGTGGATGAACTTCACCTGGTTCGCCTCGTCGTACGACACCGACGACGTCCCCTACCGGCTGCTGACCATGGTGCAGATGGCCGGCGTCCTGGTCATCGCCGCGGGCGTGCCGGCCGCGGCCGACCACGCCGACTACCGCGCCGTCGCGGCCGGCTACCTGGTCATGCGGGCCGCCCTCGTCGGGCAGTGGCTGCGGGCCGGGGCCGAGGACCCGGCGGGCCGCCGCACCGCGCTGCGCTACGCCCTCGGCATCACCGTCGCGCAGGCGGGCTGGCTGCTCTGGCTCGCCGCCTCGGCGGCGGGCGCCGTCCCCTCGGCGGCCCAGGTGCCGTGCTTCGCCGGCCTCGCCCTCCTGGAGCTCGCGGTGCCGCGGTGGGCGGAGCGCGCCGCCCCCACCGCCTGGCACCCGCACCACATCGCCGAGCGCTACGGCCTGTTCACGATCATCCTCTTCGGGGAGAGCGTCCTCGCCGCGTCCAACGGCCTCGGCGGGGCGCTCGAAGAAAGCGAGATCGGCGGGCCGCTCGTCGTCATCGCGGTATCGGGCCTCGTCCTGCTGTTCTCCCTCTGGTGGCTCTACTTCCTCGCCCCCGCCGGGGACGCGCTCGACGACCGCCGGCACCTGTCCTACCTCTGGGGCTACGGCCACTACGGGATCTTCGCCGGCCTGGCGGCCCTCGGCGCCGGACTCGAGGTGGCCGTCGAGCAGACCGGGCACGGGATCCAGGCGTCGCCGCTCGCGATCTGCTACGCCGTGGCGCTCCCGACCGCGCTGTTCGTCCTGATGCTCTGGACCGTCCACAAGCCCCTTCTGGCCGACCCGGTCCTACGTCCCGCCGTGGTGCTGTGCGGGACCGCCGCCGTCCTGCTCCTGCCGCCGGCGGCGCCGCGGACCGGAACCGTCGCGGTCGTCGCGGCGATCGCCGCCGTCTGCGTCCTGATGACCGGCACCACCCTGGTCCTCATCCGGAGGGGGGCGTCGACCGGTCGCCGCGCCGACCGCGTCCGGCACCGCTCCCCGATCGGGTCTCCTCGCGAAGGAGCATGAAGAGGCCGGGGATCTGGCTCCAGCCCACCAGGTCCATGAGCTCGGCCAGATGGGGGGCGACCGATCGCAGGACCAGCCGCCGGTCCTGGAGTCCCAGCCGGCACGCTGCTGCGGCCAGGGCCCTGAGCCCGGCGACGTCGATGAAGTCGAGCTTCTCCACGTCCACCCAGACGTCGCCGGACCCGCGGGCCAGGACGCTGGACAGCGCGGTGGTGAAAGCGTCGAGTGTGGCCAAGTCGATCTCTCCGTCGACGACCAGGCGCGGCGGCTCGAAGGTGCCGTCCAGGCGCAGCAGCGCGCTGCGCACCCGCACCCCCTCGCTCGCGAAGCCCGGGCCGCTCCACGTCGGCAGGCGATCCCTGTGGCCGCTCATCCGGTCTGGCGAACGCTCGACGGTCTGGCCGGTCATCGTCGTCTCCATGGTCATGCTCGCTGTCGCTTTGCTGTTTGCACTTTTCTCACCGTCTCCTATCAGGCACCGATTCCGGCGCCCGCCGCCTCTGTTCGCAATGCCGACAGAGCGGCGTGAATTCTGACGAAAGCAAAGGCCGGCGCTCGCTTCCATAGTTGCGCGAAGTCCCACGGTGCCGCCCGTCACCTTCCGAAGCTAAGACAGATCGGCAGCGCGGTCTGTGACATCTTGAAGGGAAAGCCGAATGGTGGAACAGCCGCCGGCCCTGGATCGCTTCCTTGTCAAACTGGGTGTCACAGCCTGCACGGCAGCCCTGTCTTAAAGGGTGATGGGATTGGTCCGCGTCCACTCGCCAGGGAGGTAATTCCATGCCGGAGACCCCGTCGATTTCCGCCGAACAAAGGGCGTCGGCCGATGTATGCGCATTGGCGGCGCCCATGTCCGAGGGAGTGGATTTCCCTGCCGATCCGGAGAGCGGACGACGGCCCGCGACAACGGTCGAGGAGTCCCTCGATCCGGCTGCGGCGCAGGCGGCGGTCGCCCCGGAGCCGGCCGGCCGGGAGGCCGAGCGGCTGGCCGTGCTGGAGGAGCGGGACCGCATCGCCAGGGAATTGCACGACACCGTCGTCCGGCGGCTGCTGGCCACCACCATGATCCTGATGAGCGCGACCAAGGCCGCGCAGAGGGCGGATGTCGCGTCCCGGCTGCGGCGGGCGGCGGACGAGTTGGACGCCGCCGTCCGGCAGCTCCGCTCGGCGGTCTTCGACATGCGGCCCGCCCCCGAAGACGAGGGACTGCGCAGCCGGCTGCGAAGGGTGATCGACCACGCGGCCGCCGGTCTCGGTTCCGCGCCCTCGGTGCGGCTGGACGGCCTGCTGGACACCGCCGTGTCCGGCGGGACGGCCGAACACCTCCTGGCCGCCGCGTGCGAGGCGCTGGCCAACGTCGCCCTGCAGCCGCGGGTCACCTCGGTGCAGGTGACCGCCGAGCTCTGCGATCTCGGGGTGGCGCTGCGCGTGGAGGACGACGGAGCCGGCGTCCCCGACGGCAGGCGGCTCGGCGGCCTCGGCTCCCTGGCAGGCCGGGCGGCGGAGCTCGGCGGCTTCTTCCGAGCGCGCCCCCGCCCAGGAGGCGGAACGACCCTGCTGTGGTGCGTCCCTCCCGACGCCGCGGACGGCCGGAGCGAGAGCCGTTCCCCCCGGTCAGAGCCGGGTCACTGCTCCCAGAAGTAGCTGACCCGGACGCGCAGGTCGGCGCTCCATTCGATGTTCGCCCAGACCTGGACGCCCCCCTGGTACGGCCGGACGTTGTGGACGGTCATGCGGGCCGCTCCGATGAACGAGGCGTCGGCGTTGTCGACCTCCACGATGGAGGCGGTGACGCGCGTGTCGGGGGTGAACAGGTTCGAGGTGGCGTTGAGGATCACCTGGCCGTGCGCGACGAAGATGACGGTGGCGGAGAGAACGGCCGCGACGGAGCGCTCGGAGGGTGTCTCCATGCTCGAGTCGATCGTTTGCAGGTCCATATGCCCCTTTCTCTGCGGACGATATGGACAGGGTGCACCTGATCTATTACATAGCGTTATCTCCTGGGAGCCATAAGCGCCTTCCGAGGGACGAGACGTCCACCGGAAGGCGCCTTTCAGGTCCGCGCCGTCAGCGCAGGAGGGGGTGGCGGCGGATCACGGGGAGCCGTCCCCAGACCCGCCCGAGTCCGAGCGTGGTGCCGGCGTCGGCGAGCGCGGCGGCGACCAGCGTCGAGGCATAGATCCAGTGCATGTCCATGAAGGGGTTGGCGTCCGGCCACAGGGAGGCCGCCCACAGCATGGCGAGCAGCACGGTGCCGCCGATCGCGGCGAGCCGGAGGCAGATCCCGAGGAGGAGCGCGACGCCGAGGCCGCCGAGCCCGAACATGAAGAGGGCGTCGACCCAGACCTTCCCCGCCATCGCGTGGAAGACCTCCTTGAACGGGCCGTCGGCATGGCCGAGGAAGCCCTTGGACGGCGAGACGCCGGACAGCCAGCCCTTCTCGGCGGGCTTGCCGAGGCCGAGGAGCTTGTCGGCGAAGGCCCAGATGAAGATCCAGCCCAGGAAGAGCCGTCCGGCGGCGAGGGCGTAGCGGGCGGGATGCTCGGCGGTCGCGGCCGAAGGGGGCCGCACAGGGGTCTCAACGGACATGGGAGAGGTCCTTGGGGCGGGGGGTATTGATAGTTAAGTTTCCTATTAATTAGCTTCCGGAGTCAAGAGGCCGCCGGGGCCTCAGTCGGCCGCGTTCCATAGGTCCGGGCCGAACACCTCGTAGTGGATGCGCTCGTCCGAGACTCCGGCGGCGGCCAGTCCGCGCCGGATCTCCCGCATGAACGGGATCGGCCCGCACATGAAGACGCGCGCCTTGCGCGGAAGCGGGAGCACGGCGACGTCGATCCGGCCGGGCCGGATGCCCTCGCCCTCGGCCCCGCCGGTGTCCTCGTACCAGGTCAGCTGCTGGAAGTCGGCCATCCGGGCGCCCGCGTCGGCGATCTGCCGCCGCAGCGCGTGCGTGCGCGGGCTCCGGTCGGCGTGCACGGCGAGGACGCGGCGGCCCGGCTCCACGGCGGCCAGATGGTCGACCATCGCGGCGACGGGGGTGATGCCGATGCCGGCGCTGACCAGGACCAGCGGATCGCCGTCGGCCTCCATCACCACGTCCCCGAACGGCGGGGACACCTCCAGCACGTCCCCTGCCTCGACGTGCTCGAACAGGAACGTCGAGACGGCGCCGTCGGGCGCGGGGCCGTCGCCGCGGACCCGCCGCAGCGTGATCTGGACCGTGTCCCCCGCCGTCCGCGACAGCGTGTACTGGCGGGGCTGGCGCAACCCGTCCGGGAGCGTGACCGCGACGGAGACGTACTGGCCGGGCCGGTGCGCGGACACCGCGCCGCCGTCCGCGGGGGCGAGGACGAGCGAGACCGTGTCCTCCGCCTCGTCCCGCCGCTCCGTGACCCGCCACGGCCGGTACGGCGCGGCCGGATCGCATGCGGCCTCCTGGTACAGCCGGGCCTCCTCCGCGATGAGCAGCGTCGCGAACAGCCAGTACACCTCGGACCAGGCCGCGTGCACCTCCGGCGTCACCGCGTCGCCGAGCACCTTGGCGACCGCGTCCATCAGGTGGCGTCCCACGATGGTGTACTGCTCGGGACGGATGCCGAGCGAGGCGTGCTTGTGCGCGATGCGGGACAGGATCTGCTGGAACGGGATGGCCGACTCCTCGGCGACCAGGTGCTGGGCGAACGCGGCCACCGAGCCCGCCAGCGCCCGGCGCTGCTCGCCGTTGGCCTGGTTGCCCTGGTTGAACAGGTGCCGCAGCTCGGGGTGCGCGGCGAACATGGCGGAGTAGAACTCGCCGGTGATCGCGGTGCCGTTGGCGGCGACGGCGGGCAGCGTGGCCCGCACGGTCTCGGCGTGGTCGGAAGAGAGCATCAGAGACCTTCCTCTGCGGGGGACGCGGCGGCGGGCGCCGGCCGCGTCAGGGAGAGCGGGACCGGTTCGAGGGGATCGGTCGCCAACTCGCCCAGTCGCACCTGGTTCAGCGAAGCCAGGAAGGCCTCCTGCGCCGTCCGCAGCGCCCCGCGCAGGCGGCAGCCGCCGCGCAGGGGGCAGGGCGGACTGTCGCATTCGACCGCCTCCCCGGGACCTTCCAGCACTCGGACGATCTCACCGACCGGGGTTTCGGTCACCCCGTCGGCGAGGACGACGCCGCCGCCCCGGCCGCGGGTCGTCCTGACGAACCCGGCGCGCCGGAGCCGCTGCACGATCTTCGCCATGTGCTGCGGCGGGACGCGCAGGCGCTCGGCCAGCTCGGCGGCGGACCGCCGCTCGTTCCGCGCGGCCAGCAGCATCAGCACGCGCAGGCCCAGATCGGTCGACTGAGTCAGGTGCACGGCTTGATCGTAGTTGAATCGGAATTCCAGAGTCTGATTTAGGCGTGTGGGGATCACCACAGGGTTTTCCGTGGGCCGCTTCAGCTGGTCCGGCGTATTTCGGGCAGGTTTGGGGGGCAGATTCGGGCCCCCCGAGCCGGGTAGGGACCTCGCGAGAGTCACGGCGGGGGAAATCGTGAAACAGCATGAGCCTTCTCGGGATGGTCGTCGCGGTCGTGGCGGCCTGCCTCATCGGCCTGGGGTTCGTGGCGCAGCAGCACGCGGCGTTCCAGGAGCCGCTGGGGCGGATCCTGCATCCGCGCCTGCTGCTGGACCTGCTGCACAGCCGGCTGTGGTTGGGCGGGATCGGCCTGATGATCGCGGGCCAGCTCGTCTTCGCGTTCGCGCTGAACCTCGTCGGCGTCGCGCAGGCCACGCCGGTGCTCACCCTGAACCTCGTCTTCGCACTGATCGCCGCGCATGTGATCTACCGGGAGCCGCTCGGCGCCAGGACGCTGCTGGGGTCGCTGACGCTGACCGGCGGGGTCGCGCTGTTCCTGTTCATCGGGCGGCCGCACGGGGGCACGCCGCCCGGCGAGCTGTCCTTCCGCTGGGTGGGCGGGGCGGTCGTGCTGGGCCTCGCCATGGTGGTCGCGCTGGGCGGAGGCCACAAGGACCTCCGCGTGCGCGCGATGCTGCTCGCCTCGGCCGCCGGACTCCTCTACGGCCTCCAGGACACGCTGACCCGCAGCGTCGTGCTGCTGTTCGACAAGGGGGTCGGCGGCGCCTTCACGACGTGGCAGCCCTACGGCCTGGTGGGCATCGGCGCGCTCGCCCTGCTCTTCGCGCAGAGCGCCTTCGACGCCGCGCCGCTGCGCATCTCGCTGCCGGCCAGCACGGCGGCCGAGCCGCTGACCGGGATAGCGCTGGGAATCGTGGTCTTCGGCGAGAAGGTCCGGCTGTCCACGATTGACCTGGCCCTGGGGGCGCTGGGGCTGGCGGGCATGGTCGCGGGCATCGTCGTCCTCGGCCGGTCGCCGTATCTCGGGAAGCCGGAGGAGCTGGCATCGCGGGACGGGGGCGGACGCTCGTGATCGCCATCATTCTGAGCCTGCTGGCCGCCGCGTCCAACGCCCTGGCGTCGGTGCTCCAGCGCCGGGCCACCGTGGCCGCGCCGGAGGCAGACGCCTTCAAACCGTCCCTCATCCTCGACCTGCTGCGGCAGCCGCTGTGGCTCGGCGGGGTCGGCGCGCTCATCGCCGCGTTCCTCCTTCAGGCCGCCGCGCTGTCGATGGCGGGGCTGGCACTGGTCCAGCCGCTGCTGGCCGCCGAGCTGCCGTTCACCATGATCATCATCGCCTGGCTGCCGCCGCGCGGGCTGCGCCGGGTGCCGTGGGCGGGCGTCGCGGCACTCACCGCGGGCCTGGCCGGGTTCCTCGTCGCGGCGGCCCCCAGCGGAGGCAAGGGCGTTCCGGGCACCGGCGAGTGGATCGTCGCGACGGCCGCCACGGTCGGCTGCGCCGCCGTCCTGGTGACGGTGGCGTGGCCCATGCGCGGACCGTTCCGCGGGGTGCTGCTGGGCGTGACGACGTCCCTGGGCTTCGCGCTGACCGCCGCGTTCATGAGGACGGCCACCCGCGCCTTCTCCGACGGCGTCGTCGCCGTCGTGACCTCCTGGGAGCTCTACGCGATGGCCGCGGCGGGGGTCACCAGCCTGTTCCTGCTCCAGAACGCGCTGCAGAGCGGCACCCTGGTGGCCGTGCAGCCCGCCCTGACGGTCACCGACCCCGTCGCCAGCATCCTGCTGGGCGTCGGCCTCTTCGGCGAGCACCTCCGGACCGGCGGGTGGATCGCCATGGAGGCCGTGGGCATCGTGCTGGTCGCGCTCGGCAGCGTGCTCATCACCCGCTCCCCCCTGCTGCACGGAGAGCGCGCCGTCACCCCAGCGCGGCGCGGATGACGTGCTCGGCCCGGACGGCGTCGAACAGCGTCCCCACCCGCTGCGCCCAGGCCTTGCGCACCTGCTCGCTCCCCAGGAGGTCCAACGTCTCGACGAGTCCGGCGGGCGACCGCGCGAACGCGCTCAGCCCCGCCCGTGCCATCGCCTCGGCGCCGTCGCGGCCGTGGCCGGGGATGGGCCGGTAGGAGACCACCGGCAGCCCGCACGCGAACGCCTCCCGGCACGTCTGGCCCGCCGCGTTGTCGACCAGCGCGTACGCGCCCGCCATCAGCCCTGGCATGTCGTCCCGCCAGCCGAGGGCGTACCCGATCCCGCCCTCCCGGATCCGGGCGCGCAGCCGCCCGTTCCGTCCGCACAGCACGACCGGCAGGTACCGGCCGGACGCCGCGAGCCCGCGGGCCGTCTCGGTCACCCGGCCGACG
Organism: Actinomadura sp. NPDC000600; assembly: GCF_040492135.1. NCBI lineage: Bacteria > Bacillati > Actinomycetota > Actinomycetes > Streptosporangiales > Thermomonosporaceae > Actinomadura > Actinomadura sp. NPDC000600. The sequence continues at coordinate 7,415 of NZ_JBEUPD010000030.1, read as the reverse complement.
CCCCAGGCCCCCGCCGAGACCAGCACGACCCGTTCCCCTGGCCGCGCGCCGGCCTCGGCCCGGAGCCGTCCGCCGTCGTGCGCGCGCAGGAACCCCGGCCGCACCACGGGCGCGACCCGCTCGGCCGGACGCCCCGTCCGCTCCGCCACCGAGCGCGCCGAGGCCTCGTCCGGGCACAGGTAGCGGTCGTTGCCCGGGTGCAGCCACATCCGGTGGGCGGCGAAGTCGGTCACCAGGACGAGCGACGGCGCGTCCAGCCGCCCCCTCAGGCGCATCAGCCCCGCGACCTGCGCCGCGACATGGAAAGTCGACACCACGGCGTCCGGGGGCGGTCCCGGCAGCCGCCGCTCGAGCCCCCTGGCGATCAGCGCCGTCAGCGGCGACGCGGGCGGCGGGCGCGGCGACACGAAGAACGCCTGGTAGACCCCCTCGTACAGCCACGGCGCCCCGCGGAGCATCGCCTCGTACATCCTCCTCAGCCCGTGCCCGAGCCGCAGGGGAACGAGCTCCAGCACGTCGAGGACGCACACCTCCACGCCCCGCCGCGCGACCCGGCGCGCCAGCTCCCCCGCGACGGCGTCGTGGCCCGCGCCCATGGCCGCCGTGAGAATGAGGAGTCGTTTGCCCATGCGATTCGATCCCCCTGTGAGACTGGTCCCATGTCGCACCTGACCAGGGGACTCGCCGCGGCCCTCCTGGCGCACGCCCTGCCCGCCGCGACCTGGCTTCCTCCGGTCCGCCGCCTGACGCCCCGCCTCGCCGGCCGCGGCGGCGCCCGCCATGTCGCGCTCACCCTCGACGACGGGCCCGATGCCCGCTCCACGCCCCTCTTCCTGGACGAGCTGGCCCGTCTCGGCTGCAACGCGACCTTCTTCGTCCTCGGCACGATGCTCCAGCGCAGCCCTGCCCTCGGGCGGCGCATCGTCGCCGAGGGACACGAGATCGCCGTCCACGGATGGCACCACGACAACCCCCTCGGGACCCGCCCCGGCCGTGTCGCCGCAGAGATTCACCGCACCGTCCGCCTCATCGAGGACGTCTGCGGCGTCTCCCCCGCCTGGTACCGCCCCCCGTACGGCGCCCTCAGTGCCGAGGCTCTCGTCGCAGCCCGCCGCGCCGGACTCCGGCCCGTCCTGTGGACGGCTTGGGGCAAGGACTGGACGGCCTCCGCGACGCCCCGTTCCGTGCTCGCCGCTCTCTCGCCGGGCCTGGTCGGCGGCGCGACGCTCCTGCTGCACGACAGCGACGCCACCTCGGCGCCGGGCGCCTGGAGAGCGTCCCTCGGCGCCCTCCCGGACGTGGTGGCGACCTGTCGCGCCACCGGCCTGGCCGTCGGCCCGCTGCGCGATCACGAGGTCCACTCGTCAGGGGCGTCACCTGATCACTCTTAACCAACCGGCGTCGCTCCATGCCGCCGACACTCCGATCGTCCCAGTTCAGGGGCGGTGCGGCCGGAACCCCGGGCGGTCCGGCGCCGACGATGCGGCACCGGACCGGCGACATGCCTCACTGCCGCGCTGAAGCGGCCTCAGGGGAAGGCGCACGGACAAGGGTCTCCTTCGGACGGGCCAGGGGGCCGCGCGGAAGGAGCGTGCCGCAGACGACGGCGCCGACCGCGAAGATGCCGGCACACCACCAGAACACCGTGGTGTAGCCGTGGATCGCCGCGAGCTGGAGCACCTGCGGCGTCGGCCGTCCGTGCAGATGGTCGGCCAGGTAGCCGGTGGTGGCGCTCGCCGCGACGGAGTTGAGCAGCGCGGTGCCGATCGAGCCGCCGAGCTGCTGCCCGGTGTTGATGCTCGCCGAGGCCACCCCCCGCGTCGCGCGGCGCCACGCCGAAGGTCCCGCTGGCGGCCGCCATGCCGAAGATCAGGCCCATCCCGGCGCCGATCACCATGAGCGGGCCGAGCAGCGCGGACGCGTAGCCCGAGTCCGCGCCGATCCTCGTCAGCCAGACCATTCCGGCCGCGCTGAGGAGCATGCCGGCGACGACCATCGGCCTGGGGCCGAACCGCGGCATCAGCCTGGTGTTCCCCAGGGCGGCCGAGGTGCCGCTGAGAAGCACCATGGGCAGCATGGCCAGGCCCGACCTGACGGCCGAGAACCCCAGGGAGACCTGCATGTAGTAGACCAGGAACAGGAAGACGCCGAACGTCGCCGCCCCGCTGATCAGGATGGTGAGGTAGGCGCCGGCGCGGACGCGGTCGAGCACGATGCGGGGCGGCAGCAAGGGGTGCGCGCTGCGCCCCTGCCAACCGGCGAACACGCCCAGCAGCGCCGCGCCGGCCACGAGGAACCCCCAGGTCGAGGGCGTGCGCCAGCCGTGCGACGCCGCGTTGGAGAGCCCGTAGACCAGGCAGAGCATCCCGCCGGACACCGCCGCCACGCCCGGGACGTCCAGCCGGCCGCCCGGCGTCCGCTCCTGCCTGCCCACCAGCAGCACGCCCCCGATGATCGCGACCGCGGCGAACACCAGGTTGACGTACATGCACCACCGCCAGGACAGGTAGGAGGTCAGCGCGCCGCCGAGCAGCAGCCCGAGGCCCCCGCCCGCGGCCGCGACCGCGCCGTAGACGCCGAACGCCCGCGCCCGCTCCTTCGGGTCCCTGAACGTCGTGGCCAGCAGCGACAGGGCGGACGGGGCCAGCAGGGCCCCGAAGACCCCCTGGCAGGCCCGCGCCGCCACCAGCATCGAGAAGTCCGCCGCCGCGCCGCCGGCGGCGGAGGCGGCCGCGAAGCCGACGAGCCCGGTGAGGAAGGTCGCCTTGCGTCCGACCAGGTCGGCCAGCCGCCCGCAGAACAGCAGCAGGCTCCCGAACGACAGCGCGTACGCCGTCACCACCCACTGCCTGTCGGCGGCCGAGAAGTCCAGCGCGCGCTGCGCCGACGGCAGCGCGAGGTTCATCACGGTCAGGTCGAGGACGACCATGAGCTGCGCCACGGCGATGACGGCGAGGATCGGCCACCGCCTCGGATCCCGGGCCGCCGGCTCGTCCGCGGCCCCGGCCGCCGGGGCCGCACTGCGTGTTGCCACAATCATCTCCTTGTCACGTCGACCGGCTCGAGGGTCGCCACGCCGGGTGACGACGTCGCCGGCTCCCCGCCGCCGCGACGGCGGGTCCGTCTCAGAAGCCCGACGACACGACCTCCCGAAATGTCAGGCGGCCTGACGATTCGGGGCGATATCTCGTCGGAGTGGTGAGGGCACATCCGACCCAGGGAGCCACCGGACCATGACCGAGCACGCGGAAGCACGACACGACCACCCCGACGCGGGCCTGAGCGCGATCATCAGCGAGCGGCGCCGGTTGACCGGTCTGGCCTACCGGCTCCTCGGCTCCCTGGCCGACGCCGAGGACGTCGTGCAGGAGACCTACGCCCGCTGGTACGCCCTGTCCCCCGCCCGGCAGGAGGCCATCGCCTCCCCCGGCGCCTGGCTGTCGAAGGTCGCGAGCCGCATCTGCCTGGACGTGCTCGGCTCGGCGCGCGCGAGGCGGGAGCGCTACGTGGGCGAGTGGATCCCCGAGCCGGTGCCCGAAGCGGGGCACTGGATCAGCGGCCGGCCGGGCGCGGCCCCGCCCGATCCGGCCGACCGGGTCACCCTCGACGAGTCGGTCAGCATGGCCTTCCTCGTCGTACTCGAATCGATGACCCCGGCCGAGCGCGTCGCGCTCGTCCTGCACGACGTGTTCCGCTACCCCTTCGCCGAGATCGCCGAGATCACCGGCCGCACCCCGGCCGCGTGCCGCGAACTGGCCTCCTCGGCCCGCCGCCGCATACGCGCCTCCGGGCCGCCCGCGACCCCGGCGGCCCGCCGCGCCACCGTCGTGCGGGGCTTCCGGCAGGCGATGGAGGCCGGCGACGTCGACGCCCTCATCGGCCTCCTCGACCCGGCCGCCGTCCTCACCGCCGACGGCGGCGGCGTGGTCAAGACCGCGCTCCGCCCGCTCGAGGGCGGCGAGCTGATCGCGCACCGGTGCGTCGAGATCGCCCGCCGGGTGCCCGGCGTGACGCTCCTGGAGCGCACCGTCAACGGCCAGCCCGGCCTGATCGCCCAGCAGCACGGCCGCACCGTGACCGTCTACGCCTTCGACATCGCCGACGACCGCATCACCCGCATCTGGGCAATACGAAACCCCAACAAACTCCGCCCCTGGACCGCCCTTTGAGCCGTGCCCGCCCCGGTCGGGGCCTGATCACTCCTCTCCGTCAGGACGTCTACCAGCGCTCCTTTACCAGACATTCCCTCGGTCAATATGCTTGCGCCCCCGGTGTCGAGGCGGGTCGTCCCGGGGCACTGGCGAAGGAAGAAGGCATGGCCGAGCCGGAGGGCACGTTCAGCAACGAGCGGATCAAGCATCTGGAGTTCATCCAGGCCGTTGTGACCCGGCTGGGAAACGGGTCGTTCCTCATCAAGGGATGGACGCTGACGGTCGTCTCCGCATTCCTCGGAGTTTCCATCAGCACGCTGAAATGGCAGGTGGCGCTGACCGCTCTCGTCCCGGCCGCCGGCTTCTGGCTCCTCGACTCCTACTTCCTCCGCCAGGAACGCCTGTTCCGCAGGCTTTACGACGACGTCCGCGACCCCGGCGCCCCTGTCGAGCCGTTCTCGATGGACACGACGCCCTACATCGGGGACACGGGGTGGCGACCCGTTCTGACGTCCAGGACCATCCTCGGGTTCTACGGGGTCCTGGCGCTCGTCTCAGTGATCGTTTCCCTCGTCACGCTGGGGCGGTGACCACCGTTCCAGGGGTCGCTCCGCGTCTCTGGCCCGCGTGCGGCGCGGGTCACGCCTCGTCGCCTGACTCCAGCCGCTCCAGTTCCTCCTTGAAGCGCTTGACGAGCCGCTTCTCGAGCGGCCGCGAGTCGGCGTAGGGGATGTAGGTCCAGCCCCTCACATCGACATGCGCCTTGCTTCCCTCCTTGAGGAGGGTGACCACCGTCTTCCCCTTCCCCCGGGCGTAGCCGAGCTCGAAGTAGACGTTGGGCCTCTCCATGGTCAGGTCGGCGACGACGAACAGCGCCTTGTCGATCTTTTCGAGGATCCGCTCGCTGATGACGTAGTCGGCGTCGTCGTCGCTGATCGGCCTGGCCGACAGCCCCGCCTTCTTCGCCGCGCGCTTGATCGCCTCGATCGTCGGCTTCATGGCCTCGTCGAAACTGATCACGATGAAGACGTCGCGGTTGGGCGGTGCCCCGGCGCCGGGGACGGGGTCCGGCTCCCGGCCGGGCGCGCCCGAGGCGGCCACCGCGGCCGGCCGCGGGTCGGCGGACCGGGCGGCCGCGCGGATGGACCTGACGAGTTCGTCCATCCCGTGCTCCTCGTCCGCGCCGAGCGTGATGGTGCCCGTCGCCCGGAGCGCAGGGGCCAGGTCGGCGTGCTCCGCGCCGTCGATGAGCACGGGGATGACCCTCCGGTTGCTGCCCATCGCCGCCGTCCAGCTGGAGTGCACCTCCGCCGAGGTGCTGCCGGCCGGCGAGAGGAGGACCACCACCGCGTCGGCCAGCCGGAGCTGCTCGTCCGTGGGCGGCGGCCATCCCTCGTCCGCGCCGCGGCCCGTCGGCCAGACCTTGATGCCGCGGGCCCGCAGCCTGGAGGCGACGCGCCCCGCGGTCGCGAGGTCTCCCGCGGAGCAGACGATGAGCGCGTTCAGGACGGCCGCCTCCCTGACTCACGAATACGGGCGATGTTGATCGGATAATTCGGCACGCGCATATCGGCGGTGTTTCCCGTCCATGTTATGTGGATTCTGCGACTCGCACCGAGCGGCAGGGGCGTTGTGTCCGGGTGTGGCCGCCGCTCACGAAGGCGCGGAAGGGAGAATCCCGACCGCCCCTCTATGCCGGATGACGCACTGCCCACCGGCACCGGTGGGGACAATAACCGTGGGATGTGAAACGGCGGGAGGCGGCATGAGTGTCCTGCAGCGGCTCTCCATAGACGAACATTTGTTCGATGTCATGGCTTCGGGAGTACCCGACGACGAAGTCACGGCTTTCGTCGTCAAGGCGTCCTACGGCATCAATGTGATGCTGCTCCGAAAGATCGCCGGGCATCCGAACGCCTCGGCCGCCTTCGCGGACCTCGCGGAAATGTACGCCCGCGACGCCGCAGCGGTCCGCGAAATCCTCCGCTATCCGGCGGTGGGCGCGTGGGCGCGGGCGGCCGTGGGGCTGGCCGGAGGTCCCGACTCCCCCGCGGCGCCCGACGCCCTCCACGCCGTCGCCGTCGCCGCGGCGATCCGGACCGGAACAGACCACCGCGCACGCCTGCGCGCCAGGTGCGGCCTGGTCATGATCCCTTCCGTGGGCATGGCCAGGGTGGAGGGCGACTGGTGCACGGCGGTCGTCCGCGGTTCGCGCTGCGAGATAGCGGGCGTCCCGGTGCCGAGCGACCCCAGCATGGACGGGAGGGCGTGGTGGGGGCTCCGCCGGATCCGCCCCTTTCCGGGCGGTCTGTGCCTCCTGGTGGACGATCTGGACCCGTATCGCTTCCCCGAGCAGGCAGGGGGACGCCTCGATCCGCAAGCCGCGGCGGCCTGGACGGGGACCATCGGCCGGGCATGGACGATCCTCGCCCGCGACCACTCCGGGCACGCCGCCGAGACGCGGCACATCATGACCGTGCTCACTCCCCTGGCCGCACGCAGGAACGCGACGTCACGGACGGCCTTCGGAGCGCTCGCCGCCGGCCCGCCGGCGAGCCCCCTGCACCTCGCCGAGACGCTGGTGCACGAGACCCAGCACGCGAAGCTCGCCGTCCTGCTGGACCTGGTGGAACTCGTGCGGGACGACGCGCACCGCCTCTACCGCACCCGCTGGAGAAGCGATCCGCGGCCTCTGGGCGGCCTCCTCCAGGGCGCCTACGCCCACCTCGGGGTCGCCGGGTTCTGGCGGCGCCGCTTCGAGGTCACGGGCTGCGCGAGTGCGCGGGTCCGCGCGCAGCGGGTGGCGTCGGCGGTGGCCGAGACCGCCGGGGTCCTCCAGGCCAGCGGGGCGCTGACCGCGCTCGGGCACCGCTTCGTCGGCGGCGTCGCCGCCGCCGCGGCCGAGATCAGGTGGGTCACAGCGGGACAGGATCGAAGTCATACTCGATGCGCCGGCCCAACCCCATCGACCGCACCCACGGGCTGTCCCTGCCGACACGCTCGCTGAGCCGCTCGCCGACCTCGCCGACCTCGCCCGCCTCGCCCGCCTCGCCCGCCTCCGCGCCGTCGGCCGAGGCCGCCGCCTCGTCGAGCGCGAGATTGATCTGCGCGACGGCCCGCATCGGATGGTCGGCGCCGAGCTGGCCGGTGATGAGCGTGCACGTCCGGCCGCCGAGGTCGGCCGCCGCGGCCGGCCGGCCGGCCGCGGCGAGGGGCCCGGCCGGTACGAGGGCCCAGAACAACGGGAGGGGGTGCGGCACGCCC
>NZ_JBEUPD010000029.1:0-116166 GCF_040492135.1 Actinomadura sp. NPDC000600 | reverse complement strand
CGCCGCCGGGCCAGGCGCGCCCGCCACCGCTCGCGCCGCCCCGGCGGGCGGGCGCGCTCGCGCGCGGACGGTTCGGTGAAGACGGCGCTCCTGACGAAGTCCTCGTCGAACACGGGCTCGTCGAAATCTGCGGCCATGGGACTCTCCGGCGCGGGGGGCTCGTCGTGCGCCCCAGGCTAATGGACGCGGCCGACGCTCCCTCGAACGCCGCGTTCCGGCGGGCCGCCTTCCCGAGGCGCCGGCCGCGTGTCCGGCCTGGCCGGGAGGCCCGGGGCGCCGGGCGTCCGGTGCGGGATCCCTCTGACCGGGACCGCTCTTCCCCCGGAAAGTTAGAACACGTTACAGTCAAAGGCGAATCCTGTTCTAGGAATTCTGTTCTACAAGGAGACCGCATGGGTACCCCGGTGATCGTCGAGGCGGTGCGCACGCCGCTCGGCAAGCGTGGCGGCTGGCTCGCGGGCCTGAAGCCGATGGCCGTCCTCGCGCACGCCATGAACGCCGTCGTCGAACGCTCCGGCATCGACGCCGCCGAGGTGGAGCAGGTCTTCGCGGGCTGCGTCACGCAGGCCGGCGAGCAGGGATCGCACATCGGCCGCTACTCCTGGCTGTACGCCGGGCTGCCGTGGCAGGCCGGCGTGACCACGATCGACGCGCAGTGCGGCTCCTCGCAGCAGGGCGTGCACCTGGCGGCGTCCCAGATCGCGGCCGGCGTCGTGGACGTCGCGATCGGCTGCGGCGTCGAGGTGATGAGCCGCGCCCCGCTCGGCAGCAACGTCCTGCCCGCCAACCCGCGGCCCGACGACTGGTCGCTCGACATGCCGAACCAGTTCGAGGCCGCCGAGCGGATCGCCGCCCGCCGCGGCATCACCCGCGCCGACCTCGACGCGTTCGGCGCCCGCTCCCAGCAGCTCGCCGCGAAGGCCTGGGCGGACGGCCGCTTCGACCGCGAGATCGCCCCCATCACCGCGCCCGTCCTGGACGCCGAGGGCAACGTCACCGGCGAGACCCGCGAGGTCACCCGCGACCAGGGCCTGCGCGAGACGACCGCGGACGGGCTCGCCAAGCTGAAGCCCGTCCTCGGCCCCGAGGGCCTGCACACGGCGGGCACCTCCTCGCAGATCTCCGACGGCGCCGCCGCCGTCCTGCTCATGTCGGAGGAGAAGGCGCGGGCCCTCGGGCTGCGGCCGCGCGCCCGCATCCGGGCGCAGGCCCTCGTCGGCGGCGAGCCGTACTACCACCTGGACGGCCCGGTGCAGTCGACCGAGCGCGTCCTCAAGCGCTCCGGCATGACGATGGGCGACATCGACATCACCGAGATCAACGAGGCGTTCGCGTCGATCGTGCTGTCCTGGGCGGCGGTCCACAAGCCGGACATGGACAAGGTCAACGTCAACGGCGGCGCCATCGCCATCGGGCACCCCGTCGGCGCGACCGGCGCGCGGCTGATCACCACCGCGCTGCACGAGTTGGAGCGCCGCGACTCGGGCACGGCCCTCGTCACGATGTGCGCGGGCGGCGCCCTCTCCACCGCCACGATCCTGGAGAGGGTCTGAACACCGTCCCGCGGAGCCACGACCAGGCCCGAACCACGACAGGCGCGAAAGGCGGTCTCGGTGCAGCCGGAACCTGAGGACCTCGGCGGGGGGCTGTGGAGCGTTCCCGTCCCCATCCCGGACAACCCCCTCGCGTACACGCTGGTGTACGCGCTGGAGAGCCCCCGGGGGCCCGTCCTGATCGACGCGGGCTGGCAGCACGAGGACGCCTGGGCGTCCCTGCGCGACGGGCTCGGCACGTTCGGGATCGACGTCGCCGACGTGCACGGGGTGGTCGTCACCCACTTCCACCCCGACCACTCGGGTCTCGCCGGCCGGGTCCGGGAGGCGTCGGGCGCCTGGATCGCCATGCACCACGCCGACGCCGCGATCGTCCGGCTCTTCAACGAGGTCGGGCACGGCGGGCGGCGCGCGTTCGAACTGACCGCGCTCCGCCGCGCCGGCGCGGCCGAGTCGGACCTGACCGGGCCGGCCCAGCCGGCCCGGGTCTCGCCGCCCGCGATCCCGGACCGCGAGCTGTCCGACGGCGACCTGGTGGACGTGCCCGGCCGCCGGCTGCGGGCCGTCTGGACGCCCGGCCACTCCCCCGGCCACATCTGCCTGCACCTGGAGGACGGCGACCGCATCTTCACCGGCGACCACGTCCTGCCGCGCATCACCCCGCACATCGGCCTCTACCCGTACGACACCCCGGACGTGGACCCGCTGAGCGACTTCCTCGGCTCGCTCGACAAGGTGTCCGCCATGGGCGTGGACGAGGTCCTGCCCGCCCACCAGTACCGCTTCCGCGGCCTCGGGGAGCGCGCCCGCGAGATCATCGCCCACCACGAGGAGCGCCTCGCGGAGGTGGCGGCGCTGCTGTCGTCGAGCCCCGTCACCCTCTGGGACCTCACCGCCGGCCTCACCTGGCGCCACCCGTGGGCGGACATGGCCCAGCAGGCCCGCCGGATGGCCGCCGCCGAGGCCGCCGCCCACCTGCGCACCCTGGAGACCCGGGGCGTCGCCCGCCGCGAGGGCACCGACGACCCCCTCCGCTACAGACTCCGCTGACCCACCCCGAGGCCGCCCGCGGACGCGGGCGGCACGGGCCGGGCGGGTGCGTCGTGGGTCACTCTCCTGGGCGAGACCCTTGATGAGACTGGAGTCTCATGTTAGAACCTGTTCTAGGTGCGTAGCACCAAGCAAGCGCTCAAACGGCCTGCTCGCCTCGTGTGGTCTCCACCCCGGCACGAAGGATCTTCCATGGCACTCGCGACGTCCCCCGACTCCCTCGCCCGGGCCTTCCGGGCCCCCGAGATCGACATCATCGATCCGGGCGTCTACGAGCGCGGCGGGATCCCGCACCGCCAGTTCCAGTGGCTGCGCGACAACGACCCCGTCCACTGGCACCCGGACCCCAACGACGGCGTGCCGGGCTTCTGGGCGATCACGCGGCACGAGGACGTGGTCTCGGTGTCGCGCCGCGCCGACCCGTACTCCTCGCACGAGCGGACGTCGATGTTCGAGGAGTTCTCCAGCGACGACATCGCCATGTACGGGCAGATGATGCTGTTCCAGGACCCGCCGGACCACACCCGGCTGCGCGCCCTGGTCAACAAGGGCTTCACCCCGCGGATGATCGGGCGGCTGGAGGACCACATCCGCAAGATCTGCAACGAGCTGATCGACGAAGCCGCCCCGCTGGGCGAGTGCGACTTCGTCGAGCGGTTCGCGGCGCCGCTGCCGCTGTACACGATCTGCGAGCTCCTCGGCGCGCCGATGGAGGACCGCGAGAAGATCTTCCACTGGTCGAACAAGCTCGTCGCGTTCAACGACCCCGAGTTCATCGGGGGCCGCGAGGAGTCGACGCTGTGCGCCGCCGAGTTCGCCGAGTGGGGCGGGCAGCTCGCCGCGGCGCGCGAGTCCACGCCGCGCGACGACATCGTGACCAAGCTGCTGACGCCCGACGCCGACGGCGGCAGGATCACGCTGGAGGAGTTCCAGCTGTTCGTGATCATGCTGTCGATCGCCGGGAACGAGACCACCCGGACCGCCACCGCGGGCGGCATGATCGCCTTCTTCGAGCGGCCGGACCAGTGGGCCCGGCTGCGGGAGGACCGGAGCCTGCTGCCGAAGGCGGTCGAGGAGATCGTCCGCTGGGTCAGCCCGATCAACCAGTTCCGCCGGACGGCCCTGGTCGACACGGAGATCGGCGGGCAGCAGATCAAGGCCGGGGACAAGGTCGTGATGTTCTACGGGTCGGCGAACCGCGACGAGCGCGTGTTCGAGAACCCGTTCGCCTTCGACGTGGCGCGCGACCCGAACCCGCACATCGGCTTCGGCGGCGGCGGCCCGCACTACTGCCTCGGCACGCACCTCGCGCGCATGAACCTGCGGATCATCTTCGAGACGATCCTGGAGCGCATGCCCGACATCGAGCTCGCCGGGGAGCCGCGCCGCTTGCGGTCCAACTTCGTCAACGGCTACAAGGAGATCCCGGTGCGCTTCACGCCCTCGGCCCCCCTGGGAGGTTGACGGCGCCCATCACTCCGGACGAGGAGGTTCGAGGCGATGACCACCACCCCCGACATCGAACTGGTCGACCCCGGCGCGTACGAGCACAGCGGCGTCCCGCACGGGCAGCTGGCCTGGCTGCGCGAGCACGAGCCGGTGTTCCGCCACCACGGCGACCCGGAGCGGGGCTACCCCCCGTTCTGGGCGATCACCCGGCACGAGGACGTCGTGCACGTGTCGCGGCATCCGGAGCTCTTCTCGTCCTGGCGGCGGCTCGCGCTGTTCGACGAGCCCCCGGAGGAGCACCTCGTCCTGCAGCGGATGATGATGCTCAACCAGGACCCGCCGGAGCACACGCGCAAGCGGAGCATCGTCAACCGGGGCTTCACCCCGCGCGCGATCGGGGCGCTGGAGCAGCACATCCGCGACATCTGCCGGCTGCTCGTGGCCGAGACCGCCGAGCGCGGGGAGGAGGCCGACTTCGTCCGCGACCTGGCGGCGCCGCTGCCGCTCTACGTGATCTGCGAGCTGCTCGGGGCGCCGCCCGAGGACCGGGAGAAGATCTTCCACTGGTCGAACACGCTGATCGGCGGGGACGACCCGGAGTTCCAGCGGACGCCGGAGGAGGGCCAGGAGGCGGCGACCGAGCTGTACGCCTACGCCAACGAGCTGGCGGCGGCGCGGAAGGAGAACCCGCGCGAGGACATCGTCACCCGGCTGCTCCAGCCGGACGCCGGCGGGGAGGTGCTGACCGGGGACGAGTTCGAGCTGTTCGTGCTGCTGCTGTCGGTCGCCGGGAACGAGACGACCCGGAACGCGGCCTCCGGCGGCATGCACGCGCTGCTGGAGCATCCGCTCGAGTGGGAGCGGCTGAAGGCCGACCCGTCCCTCGTCCGGACGGCGGTGGACGAGATCGTCCGCTGGGTCACCCCGGTCAACCTGTTCCGGCGGACGGCCGCCCGGGACACCGAGATCCGCGGCCGGAAGATCGCCGAGGGCGACAAGGTCGTGGTGTTCTACTCCTCCGCCAACCGCGACGAGGCCGTGTTCGCCGACCCGTACCGCTTCGACGTGGGACGGGACCCGAACCCGCACATCGGCTTCGGCGGCGGCGGCCCGCACTTCTGCCTGGGGTCCCATCTCGCCCGGCTTGAGCTGAGTGTGCTCTTCGAAACACTCTTGGACGCCATGCCCAATATTGAACTCAGCGGTAACGTTCGCAGGCTAAGGTCTAGTTTCATCAATGGGGTAAAGGAGATGCCGGTACGGGTGCGTCCGGCGTCCCTCGACTGACGGGAGTGGTGCGTGGGCAGGGGATGGCGTGGGTGAGGCAGGCGAGGCGGGCGGTCCGTTGCGGGTGGCCCTGCTCTCGTACCGCAGCAAGCCGCACTGCGGCGGGCAGGGCGTCTACCTCCGGCACCTGAGCAGGGAGCTGGTCGATCTCGGGCACCAGGTGGAGGTCATCTCCGGGCAGCCGTATCCGGAGCTCGACCGCGAGGAGATCACCCTCACCAAGCTGCCGAGCCTTGACCTGTACCGGGACGAGGACCCCTTCCGCACCCCTGCCCTCGGCGAGTTCCGCGACTGGCTGGACGTCCTGGAGTTCGCGCACATGAAGACCGGCGGCTTCCCCGAGCCGCTGACGTTCAGCCTGCGCGCCCTGCGGCTGCTGCGCGGGCGCCGCCGCGACTTCGACGTCGTGCACGACAACCAGGTGCTCGGCCTCGGCAACCTCGGCATCGCCCGGCTCGGGCTGCCGCTGGTGACGAGCATCCACCACCCGATCAGCGTCGACCGGCGGATCGACATCGAGGCCGCCCGCGGCCTCAAGCAGAAGCTCGGCAAGCGCCGCTGGTACGGGTTCGTCGGGATGCAGTCGCAGGTGTCGCGGCGGATCGGGCCCGTGCTGACGGTGTCGGAGTCGTCCAAGGTCGACATCGTCAAGGACTTCAAGGTCGACCCGCGCGACATCGAGATCCTGCCGCTCGGCGTCGACACCCGGATCTTCCACCCGCGCGGCGAGCGCGTCCCCGGCCGGATCGTCGCGATGGCCAGCGCCGACGCGCCGATCAAGGGCGTGGACGTGCTGCTGCGCGCGGTCGCCAAGGTCGCCACCGAGCGGGACGTCCACGTGATCGTGGTCAGCCGGCCGCAGAAGGACGGCCCGACCGAGCGGCTCGTGCGCGAGCTGGCGCTCGGCGAGCGGGTCCGGTTCGTCAGCGGCATCAGCGACGACGAGCTGGGCGAGCTGCTGGCGTCCGCGGAGATCGCCGTCGTGCCCTCGCGCTACGAGGGGTTCTCCCTCCCGGCCGTGGAGCACATGGCGTCCGGGACGCCGCTGGTGGCGAGCCGCGCCGGCGCGCTGCCCGAGGTCGTCGGCGACGCCGGCGTCCTGGTCGCCCCGGGCGACGTGGAGGAACTGGCCGCGACCCTGCACCGCCTGCACGACTCCGCCGAGGAGCGTGCGCGGGTGGGAGCCGCCGGCCTCGCGCGCGTCCAGGAGCGGTTCGCCTGGCCCGCCGTGGCGCAGGCCACCGTGGAGCACTACCGCGCCGCCATCATCCAGCAGAACTACCGGCGTCTAGCCGCGCGCAAGGGCAAGTGAGGGAGCGTCCGCAGACGCGTCCCTGTACGGAAGGAGCACGACCCTGCTGACCGTGGATTTCCAGCGGTTCCGCATCTCCCCCGGAGACCGCGTCCTCGACATGGGATGCGGCGCCGGACGGCACGCCTTCGAGCTGTACCGGCGGGGTGCGCACGTCGTGGCCTTCGACCAGGACGCCGGGGAGCTGTCCGGCGTCGACAAGATGTTCGGGGCGATGCGCCTCGAAGGCCAGGTGCCCGAGGACGCGACCGCCGAGACCGTGCAGGGCGACGCGCTGGACCTGCCGTTCCCCGACGACCACTTCGACGCGATCATCGCGTCCGAGGTGCTGGAGCACATCCCCGACGACATGCGGGCGATGCGGGAGCTGCTGCGCGTCCTCAAGCCGGGCGGCAGGCTGGCGGTGACGGTGCCGAGCTGGCTGCCCGAGCGCGTCTGCTGGGCCCTCTCGGAGGACTACCACACCGCCCCCGGCGGGCACGTGCGGATCTACACCCGCGCCGAGCTGGAGGCCAAGCTGAAGTCGGTCGGCTTCCGGGTCGGCGGCCACCACCACGCGCACGGGCTGCACGCCCCGTACTGGTGGATCAAGTGCGCGGTGGGGGTGGACAACGACGGCAACCCGCTCGCCAAGGCCTACCACCAGATCCTCGTCTGGGACATCATGAAGCGGCCGCTCGCGACCCGGCTGGCCGAGCGCGTGATGAACCCGCTGATCGGCAAGAGCGTCGTCGTCTACTTCGCCAAGCCCGCGGCGCCGGACGCGCCGGCGGCCCCGGCCAAGGAGACGGCGGATGCGGTCTGAGACCGCGCCGCCCTCGGTCCCCGGAGTCCTGACGGCGGACGACGTCGTCGCCACCGCGCGGAGCATCGCGGCCCAGCAGGAGCCGTCCGGCGCGATCCCGTGGTTCTCGCCGACGCACGGCGTCCCCGGGCACGTGGACGCCTGGAACCACGTCGAGGCCGCGATGGCGCTGTCGGTCGCCGGGCTCGGCGCGGAGGCCCGGCGGGCCTACGAGTGGCTGCGCGGCGTCCAGCGCCCGGACGGGTCGTGGCCCGCGAAGTGGGTGCTGGGCGAGGTCACCGAGCCGGGCGGCGAGTCCAACCACGCCGCCTACGTCGCGGTGGGCGTCTGGCACGAGCTGCTGACCACCGGGGACGAGGACTTCGCGCGGCACATGTGGCCGGCGGTCCGGCGGGCGATCGACTTCACGCTCGGGCTGCAGACCGGGCGCGGCGAGATCATCTGGATCCGGCACGAGGACGGCGAGCCGTCCGACCACGCCCTGCTGACCGGCTGCTCGTCCATCTACCAGTCGCTGCGCTGCGCGGTCGCGCTGGCCGAGCGGCTCGGCGAGCACCAGCCGGACTGGGAACTGGCCGCCGACCAGCTCGGGCACGTGGTGGCCGCGCATCCGGAGGCGTTCGCCGACAAGAGCCGCTGGTCGATGGACTGGTACTACCCGGTGCTCGGCGGGCCCGTCCGGGGCGCGGACGCGGCGCGCCGCTTCGCCGAGGGCTGGGACACGTTCGTGGTGCCGGGCCTCGGCTGCCGCTGCGTGTCGGACCAGCCGTGGGTGACCGCGGCGGAGAGCTGCGAGCTGGTGCTGGCGCTGGACGCCGCGGGCGACCGCGACCGCGCGCTGGAGCTGTTCGCCACCATCCAGCACCTCCGGCACGAGGACGGCTCGTACTGGACGGGCTGGCAGTTCGAGAACGAGCGCCACTTCCCCGGGGACCGCTCCACCTACACGGCGGCGGCGGTGGTCCTGGCGGCGGACGCGCTGGCGGACGCCTCCCCCGGCGCCCGGCTGTTCAAGGAGATCGCGGGACGGCCGCTCGGGCCGTCCGAGGCGTCCGACCCGCTGGCGTGCGGCTGCGCGCTCGTCGCGGCCGCCAACCGCGCCTGACCCGCTCCCCGGACGGGGCACGGGTCAGGCGGTCCGGGCTCAGGCGGGTTCGTTGTGGGCGGGGGTGAGCGGGTCGGCGTCGCTGACGCGTTCCAGGACGCGCAGCGAGCCTTCCGCACGGCGCTCCTCGAAGGCGCCGCTCGCCAGCGCCCGCTGGTAGAGGCGGTAGGGGGCCTGACCCCCGTCCGCGGGGTCGGGGAAGACGTCGTGGATCACGAGGGCCCCGCCGACGGCGACGTGCGGAGCCCAGCCCTCGTAGTCGCCCCGCGCGTGCTCCTCGGCGTGGCCGCCGTCGATGAACAGCAGCGCCAGCGGCGTCCGCCAGAACGCCGAGACGGTACGGGACTGCCCGACGACGGCGACGACCTCGTCCTCCAGCCCGGCCGCGAGGATCGTCTTGCGGAACTTGGGCAGGGTGTCCATCCGGCCGGTGCTCGGGTCGACCAGGGACGGGTCGTGGTGCTCCCAGCCCGCCTGGTTCTCCTCCGAGCCGTGGTGGTGGTCGACGGTGACCAGGACGGTGCCCGCCAGCCTGGCGGCCGTCCCCAGGTACACGGCGGACTTGCCGCAGTAGGTGCCGACCTCCAGCATCGGCCCGGTCGCGGCTAGGCGGGCGCCGTACTCCAGGCCCGTCTCGTACAGGGCGAGGCCCTCACCGTCCGGCATGAAGCCCTTGGCGCCGCGCGCGGCGCGCAGCAGCTCGGCGGGCATCGGCGTTCCCGCCGACGGTGCGTCGTCGCTGGTCGTCCCCGGTCCGGTGGACGCCTTGGTGTGGGTCATCGATCTCCTCCGTCGGGGCACCATATCCGACATCGCCGGGATGAGACCCGAGTCTCACCCCGAGTCTTGCCGGACCGAGCTGGAACGTGTTCTACTTTCGAGGTGAACCACCCGTTTCCGAACGATATTCGGTAGGTTGACGGGTGTGTCCTCTCGAACGGAGCAGACGATGAGAGTACGAGTCGACCCGCTGGTGTGCGAGGCGAACGCCGTGTGCGTCGGGCTCGCCCCCGAGGTGTTCGACCTCAACGACGACGACGAGCTGCAGATCCTGCAGCCGGACGTCCCGGCCGAGGAGCAGGACCGCGTGCGGCACGCGGTGCGGTCGTGCCCGAAGGCCGCGCTGACGCTGGAGGAGTAGCCGGACGGCTGCCCGCCCCCCCCCCCCCGTTCACCCACCCCAGACCCCCGGTAACAGCTCAGGCACAGTGGAGGCAGCCATGGCACGCGCCGCGGTACTGCATGCGGTCGGCGACAAGGAACTCGACCTGCGCGACGACGTCTCGACGATCGATCCGGGCCCCGACCAGGTGAAGGTCAGGATCAAGGCGACCGGGGTCTGCCACTCCGACCTGTCCACCATGACGGGCGTGCTGCCCTCGGCGCTGCCGACGGTCATCGGACACGAGGGCGCCGGGGTCGTGGCGGAGGTGGGCGACCGGGTGACCGGCGTCCAGCCCGGCGACCACGTCGTCGTCAACTGGACCCCCGACTGCGGGGAGTGCGCCGAGTGCCTGCGCGGCGAGCCGTACCTGTGCATGACCTACCTCGCGCAGTCCTTCTCCGAGCCGGGGTTCAAGCTCGGTGACGGCAGCCCCGCGTTCGGCATGGCGGGCACCGGCACCTGGGCGGAGGAGATCGTGCTGCCCCGCCGCGGCGTGATCAAGATCGCGGAGGACATCCCGTTCGAGTACGCGGCCCTGCTCGGCTGCGGCATCCCCACCGGCGTCGGCGCGGTGATCAACACGGCGAAGGTGACGCCGGGCTCCAAGGTCGCGGTGGTCGGCGCGGGCGGCGTCGGGCTCTCGGTCATCCAGGGCGCCAGGATCGCGGGCGCGTCCACCATCCTCGCGATCGACCCGAACGAGGCCAAGCACTCCATCGCCAAGCAGTTCGGCGCGACGCACACCGCAACGCTGGACGGCCTGGAGGAGGCCAAGGGGCTGCTCACCGGCGGCGCCGGCTTCGACTACACCTTCGAGGTCGTCGGCAAGTCGGCGGCGATCACCACGGCGTGGAACGCGACCCGGCGCGGCGGCGACGTCATCGTGGTGGGCGCCGGCGCCTTCGACGACAACTGGAGCCAGACCGCGTTCGCGCTGCTGTTCGACGGCAAGAGCCTGAAGGCGTCCCTGTACGGCGGCTGCGACCTCAAGCGCGACATCCCGCTGTTCGTCGACCTCTGGCGCGCCGGGAAGCTCGACATCGACGGCCTCATCAGCCGCCGGATCGGCTTCGAGGACCTGAACGACGCCGTCCGCGCCCTGACCAACGGCGAAGTGATCCGCCAGGTCGTCCTGTTCGACTGAGTCCCAAGATCTGCGGCGCGCCGTCCCGCAACCGCGCCCATCCCGGGACGGCGCGCCGCATGTTTCGCGGACGCGTATCATCCATGTCTGTTCTGTCGGGCTGCGAGTCGGGCTTGGAGCGCGGGTGGTGCACGGTCTGCTGAGGCTCCCGGCCACGGCGGCGATCGCGATGGGGCTCTTGGGCCCGCTCGTCCCGGTCGCCGCGGCACAGGCGGCGCCGCGGGCCGTCCGGATCCATGACATCCAGGGCGCCGCGCACCTCTCCCCCCTGAAGGGCTCGGCGGTCGCCGGGGTGCCGGGCGTCGTGACGGCGGTGACCACCAACGGCTTCTGGATGCAGGACCCGCGCCCCGACAGGAGCCCGGCGACGTCCGAGGGCGTCTTCGTCTTCACCCGCACCCGGCCGGAGGCGGCGGTCGGCGACGCGGTCCGGGTCGACGGCAGGGTCAGCGAGTTCCGGCCGGACGGCGGCTCGTCGGGCGGGCTCACCCGGACCGAGATCGACGCGACCGCCGCCAAGGTCGACGCGCACGGGACGCCGCTGCCGCCCGCCACCCCGCTCGGCCCGGGCGGACGCAGGGCGCCGGGCGTCATCGACCGCGGAGTCGGGGACGTCGAGCGCGGCGGCGCGTTCGACCCGCGCCGCGACGCCCTCGACTTCTACGAGGCCCTCGAAGGCATGCGGATCGAACTGCGCGACGCCGTCGCGGCCGGTCCGTCCCGCTACGGCGAGCTGCCCGTGCTGCCCTCGCGCGGCGCGGGCGCCGGGCCGCGGACGGCCCGCGGCGGCGTCCTCCTGCGCGACGGCGACGCCAACCCCGAGCGGGTCATCCTCGACGACGCGCTCGCCGCACTCCCCGGCATGGACGTCGGCGACCGGCTGCCCGGCGCGAACCGCGGCGTCCTCGACTACTCCTACGGCGACTACAAGCTGCTCCTCACCGCGACGCCGCAGCGCGCCCCGGGCGGGCTCGCCCGCGAGTCGACCCGGGCGCAGCGCCCCGGCGAGCTCGCGGTCGCCACCGTCGGGCTCGACGGGCTGAGCCCCGACGCCCCGGCCGCGCGGTTCGACGCCGCGGCGCGCGACATCGTGGACGGCCTGCGCTCCCCCGACCTCGTCGCGGTGAGCGGCCTCGGCGACAACAGCGGCGCGGACGACGACGGCACCGTCGCCGACGACCAGAGCGTCGCGCAGCTGATCACGGCGATCAGCGCGGCGGGCGGCCCCGCCTACGACTGGCGGTCGGTCGACCCGCGCGACAACGCCGACGGCCGCAAGGGCGCCAACGAGCGGGTGGGGTTCCTGTTCCGCACCGACCGCGGGCTCGCGTTCGTCGACCGGCCGTCGCTGTCGGAGCCCGTCCCGGACGACCCGCCCGCGCGGCCCGACCCGGCCGTCACCCCGGTCAGGGCCGTCCCGCGCGGCGGCACGGCCGGGCTCACGCTGAGCCCCGGGCGGATCGCGCCGGGCGACGCCGCGTGGGCCGGCACCCGCAAGCCGATCGCCGGGGAGCTGACCTGGCGGGGCCGCCGCATCATCGTCGTCGCGAACCAGTGGTTCCCCCGCACCGGCGACGACCAGCCGCTGTTCGGCCGCCGCCAGCCGCCCGCCCAGCCCACCCAGTGGCGCCGGGACGCGCAGGCCCGCGTGGTCGCGGGCTTCGTGAACTCCGTCCGGAGGGTGGACGCGCGCGCCAGCGTGATCGTGGCGGGCGACCTCGGCGACCGCGGGACGTCCCCGCCGGTCCGCACCCTCGCCGCGGGCGCGGGGCTCGCCGACCTGCCCGCGGAACTGCCCGCGGGCGACCGCTACACGGCGATCACCGGCGGCAACGCCGAGGACCTCGACCACATCCTGCTGAGCCGGGCGCTGCGCGGGAGCCGGCACGAGTACGACGTGGTGCACCGCAACGCGGAGTTCGCCGACCGCGCCGGCGACCGCGACCCCACGGTCGTCCGCATCGCGCTGGCCGGAAGATAACGCTCCCCGATTTTGGGGGCTGCCAAAAAGTACGGAACGGTAACGTCCGGAACGCCTCCGAGGTTTTCTTCCCGGCCGGTGGGGCAGCGACCGATCGGCACAACCCCCCACCGGGAGGAGACGCCTTCCATGGCGACCCGATATCGGCCGCACATCGGTCTGTTCGGCCTCATCTACCTGGTCATCGGCGTGTTCATCGCCTGGGACCGCGGCTACATCAACGAGGGCCTGGTCGCGAAGATCATCAGCGCGCTGCTGGCGATCTTCCTGTGGGTCCTCGTACTGCTCGGCGTGGACTTCCACATCGAGTTCTGATCCCCCGGAACCGGGCACGGGCCGCCCCGCACCCCCGCCGCGGGGCGGCCCGTGTCCTGAAGAGCGGTCCGTCTCCCGCGCGACAGGTGCACGTCGCCGCTCCGGTCATAGACCGCACAGTGCGGCGAACGTTACTTTCCGCTCATGACGAAAAAGGACTGTAGTTGCGGACACGGCAGCGGATGCTCGTGCGCGAAGGGCTGCTCCTGCGGCTGCAACGGCTGACCGTCGCGCCGTCCTGCCCGCGGATCCCGAAGGGCGCCCCGGCCTCACCCGGGTGCGGGGGCGCGCCAGAGGATCGGGGAGTCGGTCTCGGTTCCGGTGGCCAGGACCGTGGACCCCATGGCGGTCAGGGCGGTGAGGCGCTGGTCGCCGGGTCCGGCGAGCCCGGGCACGGCGAGGCGCCGCCATCCCGTTCCGTCGCGGGACGCCAGGACCACCGCGTCGTCCTTCGCGGAGGCCGCCGCGACGAAGCCGGCGGGAGTCGCCGCGATGGCGGTGGCGGCCAGGCCCGCTCCCAGATCGCGCCGCGTCCAGGTCGCGCCCGCGTCGGTGGACACCAGCGCGGCAGCGTCGCCGGCGATCGCGACCAGGGTGTCGCCCTTGGCGGCGACATGGGTGAGAGGCACGGTGAGGCCGGGCGGGAGCTTGGCGGCCGTCCACTTGAGGCCGTCCGGCGACGTCCACGCCGCGGGCTCCTTGCCGCGGCCGCCGACCGCGACGTAGGCCCTGCTCGTCGCGGCCACGTCGGACGCGGCGCCGTCCAGGCCCGCGCGGGTCCAGGCGCGTAGATCGGCCGAGCGCCAGGCCGCGCCGGTCCCGACCGCGACGTAGCCGGCCGGGCCGGCGGCGGCGGCGACGGGCGGCGGGCCCGCCGGGAACTCGGGCTTCTGCCAGGTGAGCCCGTCCTGCGAGGTCATCGCGAGAGGGCCGGAGGACGCGCCCGCCACGCGGCCGACCGCCAGCCAGCCGCGCCCGCCGTGGACGGCGTCCGACAGCCCGCCGGCCGTGGCGGGGAACCCGGCGCGCTTCCACGCGCGGCCGTCCGGGGCCGTCCAGATCGCCGCGTTGCCGTTGGTGCTGCCCACCGCGACGGAGAGGCCCGGCGCCGCGGCGAGCGACCTGACCGAGCGCTCCGGGTGGACGGCGCCCGGGACGGTGCGGAGGTCCACGCCTAGCAGGTAGCCGTCGTCGCCCTGGCGCCCGGAGACGGCGACCTTCCCGTTCGCGACCGTCAGCCCGCTGCCGCGCACCGGCGCCGGGACGGTGCCGCCCGGCTGCCAGGTGCGGCCGTCGGTGCTGCGCAGGACGGTGTGCGCGCCCTTCGCGCCCTCGACGATGACGGCGAGGCCGGAGGGCGTGCCGTCGAAGCGGTCGACGCCCGTGCCGCCGAACCGGCTCACGGCCTGCCACCGGGCGCCGTCCGCCGAGGTGAACAGGACGCCGAAGCGCTTGGTCCTGCGGTGCTTCTTGCGGCCGGTGGTCTGCCTGCCCTCGCGGACGGTCGCGAACCCGCCGGGCCCGACCGCCAGGCCCTTCGTCGGTCCGTACGAGCCCTGCGCCTGCGGGACGCCGGCGAGCGTCCACGTCCGGCCGCCGTCGGTGGACCGCCAGAGGCCGTCGGCGCGCACGGTCCGCGTGACCTTCCTCTTGCCGCGCTTCTGGATGACCCTCTTGCCATACGTGCCGTGGGCGACGACCACGTTGCCGGACGCCGCCACGCGGTCGAAGGCGGTGATCCCCGCGGCGTCGACGCGCTGCCACGCCCGCCCGTCCGCCGAGCTCCAGGCGACCGCGCGGCCGCCGGACGCGCCCACGGCGAGGAAGCCCTGGCCGGTGCGCGCCAGATCGTTCACCTGGTCGGACGGCGTGAAGCCCGCGGCGGGCGGGCGGCGCGTCCAGGTCGCGGCGTCCTCGCTCGTCCATGCCACGACGCCGCCCGCGGACGTCCGGCCGAGCGCCGCCCAGCGGCCGGCGCCGCCGTCGACGAGGCGCGGGGTGTCGCCGGGAGGGACGGCGGAGCCGTCCGCGGTGCGCAGCCGGGCGAGCGACCAGGCGTGCCCCGCGTCGGCGGAGACGAGGAAGCGGGTCTGTTCGCGGCCCGGGACGCCGTCGCCCTCGGTGCCCGCCGCGACGACGGTCGCGCCCGCCGAGGCGATGGTCGTGAGGTCCTGGACGAGGCCGTCGCTCGTGGCCGCCGGATCGGAGGCGAAGAGCTCGCCCGCCGCGATCGGCGCGGAGACGCCCGTCCCGTCCGGCCTGTCGTCGCCCCGGGACACGGCGAAGATGACACCGCCGGCGACCACGGCGAGCCCGGCCGCGACCGCCGCACGCGCGCGCAGCCGCCGCGTCGGCCCCGACCTCATCACCGGGCGGGGCAGGGGCCGCGGCGGACCGGCCACCAGGACGTCGTGCGGGTCTGGCTTCACCGGGCGCGGCCGGACCGCGTTCGGCTGCGGGGGCTTCGGTCGCGCGGGGACCTGCGAGGGATTCGGCTGCGTGGCCTTCGGTTCCGGGGGCGCGGGCGGGGCGCTCGCGGCCACCGCCACTCCTGGCTTCGACCGGGCGGGTGCCTTCGCCGAAGGCGTCTCAGGGGCGGCGGCGCCGCTGCGTTCGGGATCGGCGCGGACGGCGTTGCGGCTCGCGGGGCGCTGCTCGACGCTCCGGGACGGGGCGCCGTGGCCCCACTCCAGCCCGGCCGCCCGCCACGCCTCGTAGGCGCGCTGCCAGGGCGACAGCGTGGCGGGCATGTCGGCGAGGTCGCCCGCGACGCCGAAGGTGAGGCGCCGCCGCACGTGGCGTGAGTCCGCCGGGCCCTCCTCGGCCGTCCGCCGGGCCTCGTGCTGCTCCGGGGTCCTCGCCGCCACACGCGCTCCTTCACGGTCCCAGTCGAGTCACCATCAAATCGCGCCACGGGTGCCCTTGTACTGACATCACGTGAACGGCGGCCGATGGGGGCCGCGGGAGCGTTCTATCACCTCACGCCCGAGATATCCGATCTTTCGCTTCGATCGCCCCCTTGTAGGCATAGCCCCGGACGCGCAGGACCGGCGCCCCGGCTCCCGGGTCGCCGCGGACCTCCGCGGACACGCCCAGACCGTCGGCCTCCACGCGGACGCCCGGCGGCACCACGATCTGCACGGTGGACTTGTAGGCGAGCACCCACAGGGTCGTGACCTCCCCGTCCAGGTCGGCGTCGCGGAGGTCCAGCAGGCCCGTCCCCTTGTAGACGACGGTCGTGAACCGCTCGGGCAGCCGCCACCGCCCGGCCCGGGTGACCGAGCCCTTGTATGCGACCTGGAACCGGCCCGCGGGCGCGTTCCCGGCCTCTTCCCGGGCGCTCCGCCCGGACGGCAGGTCGGCGGCCAGCGCGTTCAGGTCGTCGTGGGTGCGGGCGGCGAGGGCCAGGTCGCTGCGCTCGTCCAGCTCCGACTCGCTCAGCCGACCCTCGGCGAAGGCCGTGTGGAGCCGGACGAGCATCTCGTCGCGGTCGCGGTCCGAGGCGCGCACGGCGGGCGCGGCCCGGTCTTGCTCGACGCTCATCGCATCTCTCCTTCGGGGCTTTCCGCCTCCGCAGCCTGCGCCCTCCAGCGGGTGGAGGGTCAAGACGCGATGTATCGTAACTCGCCGCCGCTCGGCTTTCGAGACATTCGACCGCATCCCGACGCGCGATCATGGCTGCGACCTTTGCGGACGCCCGTCCAGTAGATTCGGATCAGCCCGTTCATCGAGGTGAGGGGGGACGATCCATGGGCGGGACGCTCGGCCGCGCGCACGGTCCGTACACGCTGTACGACCTCGACGCGCTGCCCGAGGAGGGCCGCCGGTACGAGCTCGCCGACGGCTGGCTCAACGAGCTGCCCGGCGACCTCTGGCACGACCACGCGGCCGAACAGCTCAAGACCGTCCTGAAGGAGGCGGCGCGGCAGGCGGACGCCGACGTGCACGTCGCCGGCGCCCCGCAGGACGTCACGACCCCGGCGGGCGTCCGCAAGCCGGACGTGTTCGTCGTCGCGCGCGACGTGGCCCGCGCGGCGCTCGAACGCCGGACCCGCACCTACTACGGCCCCGACCTCCTCCTCGTCGCCGAGGTCGTCACGCCGCGCACGGTCAACGAGCAGATCGACCGCGTCCGCAAGGTGGACGAGTACGCCGCGACCGGCATCCCGCACTACTGGCTCGTCGACCTGGAGCCGCGGCCCGCCGTCACCCTGCTGGAACTGCGGGACGGCCGCTACGAGATGGCCGGCAAGGCGCGCTCCGGGGAGACCATCGCCCTGGACCGCCCCTACCCCATCGCCTTCGATCCCGCGCGCCTCTCCGAAATGGACTAGCCCGCCGCGCGGTTCTTAGTCCCATGACGGAAAAGATGCGCGCGATACGGCAGGAAGTCCTCGGCGGGCCCGAGGTGCTCGAGGTGGTCGAGGCCGAGCGGCCGGAGCCGGGACCCACGGAGGTGCTCGTCCGGGTGCGGGCGGCGGGGGTGAACCCGACCGACTGGAAGCACCGCGCCCGCGGCGGCTTCCTCGGCAAGCCCCCGTTCACCTTGGGCTGGGACGTCTCCGGCGTGGTGGAGAAGGCCGGCGTGGGCGTGACGCTGCACAAGCCGGGCGACGAGGTCTTCGGGATGCTCCGCTACCCGTTCGGGGCCGGTTCCCATGCCGAGTACGTCGCGGCGCCGTCCCGGACGTTCGTCGCCAAGCCGTCCGCCATCGACCACGTGCAGGCGGGGGCCCTGCCGTTGGCCGCGCTGACCGCGTGGCAGGCGCTGGTCGACACCGCCGACGTGCGGGAGGGCCACCGGGTGCTGATCCATGCGGCGGCGGGCGGGGTCGGGCATCTGGCCGTGCAGATCGCCAAGGCGCGCGGCGCCTACGTGATCGGCACGGCGAGCGAGGGCAAGCACGCCTTCCTGCGCGGCATCGGCGTGGACGAGCCGGTCGACTACCGCGGCGTCGACTTCGCGGACGTCGTCAAGGACGTGGACGTCGTCCTCGACACCATCGGCGGCGACTACGGGCCGCGCTCGCTGCGGGTGCTGCGGCCGGGCGGGACGCTGGTGTCGGTGGTGCTCAGCAATCTCGACGACATGGACACCAGCGGCGTCCGCTCGGAGACCCTGCTCGTGGAGCCCGACCACCACGCGCTGGCGCAGATCGCCGCGCTCGCCGAGGCCGGGAGGCTGCGCGCCGAGATCGACTCGGTGTTCCCGCTGGAGGAGGCGGCGAAGGCGCACGAGCGCGGCGAGACCGGCCGGGTGACGGGCAAGATCGTCCTGACCGTCTAGGCTCGGAGCGTGCTGCTCCTCACGACGCTCGACGGCTGGCGCGCCCAGCCCGGTCCCCGCTTCGTCCTGCGAGAGGCGGGGGCCGTCTGGGCGCCGAACGACGAACCCGGGCTGCTGGCGGTCGCCGACGACGTGTTCACCGGCGGCCAGCTCGTCGCCGTCACGCTGGACCCCGCGCCCGGCGCGGTGCCGGCCCGCGGCGTGATCGACCGCACGACCGCGTCCCGCGTCCGCTACCTGCGGCGCGACCCCGCCGGCCGGCACGTCGCCGCCCTGGACCGCCCGGCCACCGCCGAGGCGCTCGACCTGCTGCCGCATCCCGAGGGCGGCTGGTACCGCGAGACGTGGCGCTCGGACGCGGCGTTCACGCCGGACGGCTACCCGGGCGAGCGGGCCTCCGCCACCGCCATCTACTTCCTGCTGCCGCCCGGCGAGGAGTCGATCTGGCACACCGTCCGGTCCGCCGAGCTGTGGCTGTGGCACAGCGGCGGCCCGCTGACCCTGCTCCTCGGCGGGGACGGCGACCGCCCCGAGGAGACGCCCGAACCGATCGCGCTCGGCGCGGACGTGGCGGGCGGCCAGGTGCCGCAGGCCGTCGTCCCGCCCGGCGTCTGGCAGGCCGCCCGCCCGGCGGCTGACCAGGAGGTCCTGGTCAGCTGTGTAGTCTCCCCGGGCTTCGATTTCGCGGACTTCACGGCGTCTTTCTCCTCCTTCGGGCCTTGAAGGCCCTCCATCGTCGAAAAACGCGGGCGATCGCTGGCATCGCTCCGGCTCGCCTGGCGGCTCACTGCGCGATCAGATTCTCGCTTCGCTCGAATCTGCCTTCGGACGCGATCGCAACCATTGAGGTTGTTGCGTGGTTGCGGCGATGGATGCTGCCGTCACGGTACGCCGTCCTGGCCCTCAGCGCTTGCGGCGGGGGTGGAGCGCTTGCTCGGCCCAGAAGGGTTCCATGACGCGGCCGATCGCTCGGACCACGGTGCTCAGCTCGTCGTCCGAGAGCGGGCCGAAGACCTCGGCGCCCACCTCGTCGGCGAGGGTACGCGCGCGGCGGTGCAGGGCGCGGCCGTCCTCGGTGGCGCGGACGCGGTACCGCCGGCGGTCGCGCGGGTCCCGGGTGCGTTCGCAGAGGCCGCGCGCCTCCAGGTCGTCCACGAGCCCGACCATCAGCGTGGGGTCGAGCAGCAGGCAGTCGGCCATCTCCTGCTGCGACAGCGTCTCGGACGTGCTGAGCATCGCCAGCACCAGGAAGTGCCGCACCCGGATCCCGAGCGGCTCCAGTTCCTCCTCCAGCCGCTGCTCCAGCCACCATCCGCACTTGGACAGCTGGAAGCCGGCCAGGGACGCGAGCCCCTCCGGCAGCCCGTCGCGCATGGAACCCTCCGCCATGGCAGCAGGGTATATCCGTTCGATCATCGGTTGACTCGATCATAGAAAAGTTCGATTATCTACGGATGGCACCTACTCTCGGACTCTTCGCCGTCAACATGTACGCCTGCGCGGAGCCGCAGGTCGCCGCCCGCATCGCCGCCCTGGCCGAGGACCTCGGATACGACTCGGTATGGGCCGGCGACCACGTCGTGCTGCCGCGCCCGCGCGTCGAGCCGTCCCCCGCGGAGCCGGACGCGCCGTTCCTGGACCCGCTGGTCGCCCTCGCCCACCTGGCGGGACGCACGGAGCGGATCGCGCTCGGCACCGGGGTCGTCGTCCTGCCGCAGCGCAACCCGCTCGTCCTCGCCAAGCAGCTCGCCAGCCTCGACGTGCTCAGCGGGGGCAGGCTCGTCTTCGGCATGGCCGCCGGGTACCTGGAGCCGGAGATGCGCGCGGTCGGCGTCTCCCCCGAAGGGCGCGGCGCCCGCGCCGACGAGCACCTCGCGGCGATGCGCTCCCTCTGGTACGACGACGAGCCGACCTTCCACGGCCGCCATGTCGACTTCGGGGGCGTGGACGCCCACCCGCGCCCCGTGCAGCGGCCGATCCCCGTCGTGGCGGGCGGCCACAGCCCCGCCGCGCTGCGCCGGGCCGCCCGGCACGCGGACGGCTGGTACGGGTGGATGCTCGGGCGCCGTGCCGCCGCGGAGACGATCGGACGGCTGCGGGCCCTCACCGACGAGGCGGGCCGCGATCCCCTGCACGTCTCGATCAGCCCGCCCCGTCCCCCGGACGCCGGGTTCGTCCGGGAGTATGGCGAGCTGGGAGTGGACCGGCTCATCATCGTCCCGCCCATGGGCGTCCCGGCGTCCGAGTTGGAGCGGTTCGTCACCGACCACGCCCCGCACAGGCTCGGCGCGCGGCCCGCATCCTGAGGGGGCGGTGCGCCGTCCCGGCGCGTGGCCTCGCCGGGACGGCGCACCGCGGGGTCAGTCGGAGGAGAACGCGGAGTCGAACGACGCCGTCGGGATCTCCATGGAGTTGAGGCCGCGGACGAACTCCAGGGCCTCAGGGGCGCCTTGGAGGCGGTCCATCCCGGCGTCCTCCCACTCGACGGAGATCGGCCCGGCGTAGCCGATCGCATTGAGGGCGCGGAAGACGTCCTCCCACGGGACGTCGCCGCGGCCGGTGGAGATGAAGTCCCAGCCGCGCCGCAGGTCCGCCCACGGCAGGTGGGACGACAGGCGGCCGCGGCGGCCGTCGCCCGTGCGGACCTTCGTGTCCTTGCAGTCGACGTGGTAGATCCGGTCGCGGAAGTCGAACAGGAAGCCGACCGGGTCGAGCTCCTGCCACACGAAGTGCGACGGGTCGAAGTTCAGCCCGAACGCGGGGCGGTGCCCGATCGCCTCCAGCGTCCGGACGGTCGTCCAGTAGTCGTAGGCGATCTCGCTCGGGTGCACCTCGTGCGCGAACCGGACGCCCACCTCGTCGAACACGTCCAGGATCGGGTTCCAGCGCTCGGCGAAGTCGGCGTAGCCGCGCTCGACCATCGCCTCCGGGGTGGGCGGGAACATCGCGACCGTGTGCCAGATCGAGGAGCCGGTGAACCCGATCACCGTGTCGACGCCGAGCCGCGCGGCGGCCTGCGCGGTGTCCTTGATCTCGTCCGCGGCGCGCCGCCGGACGCCCTCGGGCTCCCCGTCGCCCCAGATCCGCTCCGGCAGGATCGCCTTGTGCCGCTCGTCGGGGTTGTCGCAGACGGCCTGCCCGACGAGGTGGTTGGAGATCGCCCACACCTTGAGGTCGTGCTTGGCGAGCGTCTCCAGCTTGCGCGGGACGTAGTCGTCGTCCGCGAGGGCCTTGTCGACCTCGAAGTGGTCGCCCCAGCAGGCGATCTCCAGGCCCTCGTAGCCCCAGCCGGACGCCAGCCGGCAGACCTCCTCGAACGGCAGGTCAGCCCACTGGCCGGTGAACAGCGTGACCGGTCGTGTCATCATTCGCTCCCTTCGACTTCGGCCCAGCATCGGGAGGCCGCGCTGGCGGCGACCGCGGCGAGGACGCGCTGCACCTGCAGCCCGTCGGCGAACGACGGGCGCGGGTCGACGCCCTCCGCGATCGCGGTGAGCAGGTCGGCGGCCTGATGGGTGAACGTGTGCTCGTAGCCGAGCATGTGACCGGGCGGCCACCACCGGTCGACGTACGGGTGGACGGGCTCGGTGACGACGATCCGCCGGAAGCCGGCGGTCGCGCCGTCCTCCTCGCGGTCGTAGAACCACAGCTCGTTCAGCGACTCCAGGTCGAACGCCAGGGCGCCGGAGGAGCCGCTGACCTCGATCCGCAGCGCGTTCTTGCGGCCGGTGGCGAACCGGGTGGCCTCGAACGACGCGAGCGCGCCGCCGTCGGTGCGGCCGACGAACAGGGCCGCGTCGTCCACGGTGACCTGCGCCGTGCCGCCGCCCGGCAGCGGGCGCTCCGGGACGAACGTGTCCATCACCGCCGACACCCCGACGAGCGACTGCCCGGTGACGAACTGCGCGGTGTCGATGATGTGCGCGCCGATGTCGCCGAGCGCGCCCGTCCCGGCCCTGTCGCGGTCCATCCGCCAGGTGAACGGGGCCTGCGGGTCGGCCAGCCAGTCCTGCAGGTACTGGGCCCGGACGTGCCGGACGGCGCCGATCCGCCCCTCGCCCACCAGCCTGCGGGCGAGGGTGACGGCCGGGACGCGCCGGTAGTTGAACCCGACCATCGACCGGACGCCGCGCCCGCGCGCCCGCTCCGCGGCGGCGGCCATCGCCTCCGCCTCGGCGACGGAGTTCGCGAGCGGCTTCTCGCACAGTACGTGCTTGCCCGCGTCGAGCGCGGCGACCGCGATCTCGGCGTGGCTGTCGCCCGGCGTGCAGATGTCGACGAGCTGGACGTCGTCGCGGCGGAGCAGCTCCTTCCAGTCGGTCTCCACCGAGGCCCAGCCGAGCGCCTCGGCGGCGGCGCGGGCGCGCTCGGCGGAACGTCCTGCCAGGGCGGTCATGACGGGCGTCAGCGGCGGCCCGAAGAACGGCCCGACGCTGCGCCACGCCTGGGAGTGGGCGCGTCCCATGAACGCGTGCCCGACCATCCCGACTCCGACGGTCGTCATGTCAGCTCACCTCTCTGTGTCGTCTTCCGGGAGCGGGCCCCGGACCCCCGGGCCGGCGCGCCCGCCCGCGGGCGGACGCGCCGGCGCCCCCGTCGCTCAGGACTCGAAGCCGAGCGGCATGTACGTGTCGACGTTGTTCTTGGCGACCGTCTCGGAGGCCAGCGTGATCGACTGGGGCACCTGGAGCTCGACCAGGTCGGCCATGCCCTTGCCCTGCGCGATGAGCCGGCCGAGCTTGATCGCGGACGCGGCCATCGTCGGCGGGTAGGTGACGGTCGCCTCCAGCACGCCGCCGCCCGACTTGATGTCGCGCATCGCGTTGGCCGAGCCCGCGCCGCCGACCATGAAGAACTCCTTGCGGCCGGACTGCTTGATCGCGGCGAGCACGCCGACGCCCTGGTCGTCGTCGTGGTTCCACAGCGCGTCGATCTTCTTGTGCGCCTGGAGCAGGTTGCTCGCGACCTGGTTGCCGGACTCCACCGTGAACTTCGCGTCCTGCTTGGCGGTGACGGAGAAGCCGTAGGACTTCAGCGCGTCCGCGAAGCCCTTGCTGCGCTCCTGCGTCAGCGGCAGCGTCGCGATGCCCTGGATCTCCAGGATGACCGGGCTGGCGACGCCCTTGTCCTTCAGCTTCTTGCCGATGTAGTGGCCCGCGGAGACGCCCATGCCGTAGTTGTCGCCGCCGACCCACGTCCGGTACGACAGCTTGTCGGGGAAGACGCGGTCGAGGTTGACGACGGGGATCCCGGCGTCCATCGCCTTGCGGGCGACCTGGTTCAGCTGCTCCCCGTCGTTCGGCAGGATGACGAGCACGTCGACCTTCGCCCGGATCAGCGACTCGACGGCGGAGATCTGCTGGTTGATGTCGTTGGTCGGCTCGACCGGCTTGAACGTCACGTCCTTGTACTTCTTGGCCTGGCCCTCGGCGTTCTTGGCGATCGCCGCGATCCAGCCGTGGTCCGCGGCGGGCGCGGAGAACCCGATGGTGACCTGCTTGCCCGGCTTGTCGTTGTCGCCGCCGAGCGACCCGGCCTGCGCCGCCGGGCTCGGGTCGTCCTTCTCGTTGTTGCTGGTGCAGGCCGCGGCGAGGCTGCCCGCCGCGACGACGGCGCCGCCGAACAGGACGCCTCTGCGGGTGGGACGAGGGCTCTGATCACGCATGACGTGCTCCTGATCAAGGGATGGGTCGTCCCGCGCCGCGCGCTCCCCGGGACGCGCGGCGCCGGACGTGGGGGGTGGGGTGTCGGTCGCCGCCGGACGGTGCCGGACGGCCGCGGGCGAAAGGGCCGGGTGGGCGTGCGGGTCAGGTGGGCGAGCGGAGGCCGCGGCGCTGCAGCAGCACGGCGATCACGATGATCGCGCCCTTGGCGATCAGCTGGTCGCTGGTGTCCAGGCCGTTCAGGATGAACAGGTTGGTGATGAGCGTGAACACCAGCACGCCGAGGATCGACCCGATGACGGTGCCGCGCCCGCCGGTGAGCAGCGTGCCGCCGATGATGACGGCGGCGATCGCGTCCAGCTCGTAGAGGTCTCCGTGGGTGCTGGAGCCGGTGGTGGTCCGCGCCATGATGATGATCGCGGCGATGCCGCAGCAGAACCCGGACAGCGCGTACAGCAGCAGGGTGTGCCGGCGGACGTCGATGCCGGCCAGGCGCGCCGCCTCGGGGTTGCCGCCCACCGCGAACGTCCGGCGGCCGAACGTGGTGCGGTTGAGCAGCAGCCATCCGGCGGCGGCGACCGCGGCGAAGATGTACACGACGAGCGGCAGCCCGAGCACCTTGGTGGTGGACAGCGCCTCGATCGCGTCGTTCTCCGGCCGGACGAGCTGGGTCCTGCGGTCCGACATGCGCTGCGCGAGCCCGCGCGCCGCGACGAGCATCGCGAGGGTGGCGATGAACGGGACCAGCCGCCCGTAGGAGATCAGCAGCCCGCTGGCGACGCCCGCGCCGGTCCCGACGAGGATCGCGCACAGCGCCATCACCGCCGGGCCGTAGGACTGCGTCGCCACGGTCGTCGCCCACACCGACGCCAGCGCCATCACCGACCCGACGGACAGGTCGATCCCGCCGCCGATGATCACGAAGGTCTGGCCGACGGTGATCACGCCGATGGTGGCGGCGAGCGCGAGGATGCCGACGGCGTTCCCCGACGTCGCGAAGTTGTCCGGCTTGGTCGCCACGCCGACCGCGCACAGCAGCACGAGCGCGGCGACGAGCCCGAGGTGGTGGATCTCGCGGCCCTCCGCGGCGCCGCCCCGGCGCAACGGCCGCCACGGCCCGCCGCTCCCGCTCTTGCCGGCCGGCCGGGTCGGTGCCCCGCCGTGCCCGCCAGCGTCCTTCTCGGTCCGGGGGGCCGACCCTCCGGAGTGAAAGGTGTCCGTCACAGGGCACTCCCCTCCATGATCATGTTGAGCACGGCGCCCTCGTCGAGGTCGCGGGCGTCGCCGGTGTGCACGACGCGCCCCTCCCGGACGACGAGGACGCGGTCGGCGAGCCCGAGCACCTCGGGCACCTCGCTGGACACCAGCAGCACCCCGATCCCCCGCCCGGCCAGCTCGCGGATCACCGCGTACAGCTCGGCGCGGGCGCCGACGTCCACGCCGCGGGTGGGCTCGTCGAGGATCAGCAGCCGCAGGCCGGTCGTGCCGAGCAGCCAGCGGGCCAGCACGACCTTCTGCTGGTTGCCGCCCGACAGCGTCACCACCGGGCGGCGCGGGTCGGGCGGCCGGATGTCGAGCGCCTCGATCTGGCGCCGCACGTCGGCGAGCTCGCGGCGGCGGATGAGCCAGCCGAACGAGGCGTAGCGCGGCAGCGAGGCGACGGTGACGTTCGCGGCGACGGTCTCGTTCAGCAGCAGCGCCTGGCTCTTGCGCTCCTCGGGCGCCATGCCCATGCCGCGCCGCACCGCCGCGCCCGTGTCGCCGGGACGGACCGGGCGGCCGTCCACGAGCACCCGTCCCCGCGCGGGGCGCCGGGCCCCGTAGACCGTCTCCAGGATCTCCGAGCGCCCGGACCCGACGAGTCCGGCCAGCCCGACGATCTCGCCCGCGCGGACGGTGAGCGACACGTCCTCGAACGCCCCGGGGAGCGTGAGGCCCTCGACCCGCAGCACCTCGGGGCGGCCGTCCTCGGGCTCGGGCCGCTCCGGGAACACGTACTCCACGTCGCGCCCGGTCATCAGCGACACGATCTCGTCGGTGGAGGTGGTCCGCGCGGGCAGCCCGCCCGCGACGGACCGGCCGTCCTTGAGCACGGTCACCCGGTCGCCGATCTCGCGGATCTCCTCCAGCCGGTGCGAGATGTAGACGACGGCGACGCCGGCGGCGGTCAGCTCCCGGATGATGCGGAACAGGTTGGCGACCTCGTCGTGGGCGAGCGCGGCGGACGGCTCGTCCATCACGATGAGCCGGGCGTCGTGCGACAGGGCGCGGGCCATGCTGACGACCTGCTTGCCCGCCGCCGGCAGCCGGCCGACCTCGCGGCGCGGCGGGATCTCCCCGTGCCCGAGCCGGCCGAGCAGCTCCCGCGCCGCCCCCTCGGCCTCGCCCCGGCGCGTGAAGCCCAGCCGGGCCTTCTCGTGCCCGAGGAAGATGTTCTCGGCGACCGAGAGGCCGTCCACGAGGTCCAGCTCCTGGTAGATGGTGGCGATCCCGGCCCGCATGGCGGCGGTGGGTCCGGCGAGCCGCACCGGCGCCCCGCCGAACACGATCTCGCCCTGGTCGGGCTGGTGCGCACCGGCGAGCACCTTGATGAGCGTGGACTTGCCGGCGCCGTTCTGGCCGAGCAGGCAGTGCACCTCGCCGGGGCGGACGTCGAGGTCGACGCCGTCCAGGGCGCGGACGCCGGGGAACTGCTTCACGATGCCGCGCATCCGCAGCAGCGGTTCGGGTTCGGTCGAGCCCATCGGGCCTCCTCGGGGGCCGGGCAGGGGGTCAGGACGCGGAGAAGACGTGGTCGCTGATGAGCCGGGCGCCGCCGACCACTCCGGCGGCGCCGGCGAGTTCGGACAGCACGATCGGCAGGTTGCCGGTCGCGAGCGGCGCGGACCGCCGGTACACGACGCTGCGGATCTCGGCGAGCAGCGCGTGGCCGAGGCCCGCGACGCCGCCCGCGATGATGACGAGGCCGGGGTTGAAGAAGCTGACGAGCCCGGCGAGGACCTGGCCGACGTGCCGGCCGCCCTCCCGGATGATCTGCACGGCGGCCGGGTCGCCGGCGGCGGCCGCCTCGCCGACGTGCTCGGCGGCCAGCTCCCCGTGGGCCTCCAGCAGCGCCGCGAGCGCGGGCGAGCGCCCGGACCGCGCCGCCGCCTCCGCGTCCCGCGCGAGCGCCGCGCCGCCGAAGAACGCCTCCAGGCACCCGGCGTTGCCGCAGGCGCAGATCGGGCCGTCGTCATCGACCCGGATGTGGCCGATGTCGCCCGCGCTGCCGGACACGCCGCGGTAGATGGCGCCGTCGACCACGATGCCGCAGCCGATCCCGGTGCCGATCTTCACGAGCAGGAAGTCGTCCACCGACCGGGCGAGCCCGGCGTGCAGCTCGCCCAGCGCCATGAGGTTCACGTCGTTGTCGACGAGCACCGGGCAGCCGAGCTCCTGGCCAATCGCGTCCCGCACCGGGAACCGGTCCCAGCCCGGCATGATCGGCGGGACGACCGGCATGCCGTCCCGGAAGCTGACCGGCCCGGGCACCCCGATGCCCGTCCCGTGCACCTGCGGGATCAGCCCCTCGTCGCGCAGCTTGCCGAGCAGGTCCAGGGCCCGGTCCAGCACGACGGTCGCGCCCTGCCGGACGTCGCACCGCTCGCTCACGTGGCCGAGGACCTCCAGCTCGCCGTCGGTCACCGCGACGTCGATCGAGGTCGCGCCGATGTCGAAGGCGACGAACCGCAGGCTCGGCGACAGCCGGACGATCCCGGACCGCCGCCCGCCGCGCGACGCGGCCAGCCCGGCCCCCTCCACGAGGCCCAGCTCGACGAGCCGGTCCAGCTCGACGGCGAGCTTCGACCGCGACAGCCGGACCACGTCGCCCAGCTCGGCGCGCGAGCGCGGCCCCTCGTCACGCAGCAGCCGCAGCAGGCGTGCCTGATGCACGTTCTGCGGACGAGCCGACATGCGCATCACGCCGTCCTCTCGGGAATCACGGGCCCGGCGCCATGTGACGCCGGTCTCATGGCCGAGACCGTAACCCGCTTTCGCCGCTTTGAGAAGACCTTTTCACCAGATCATCTAAACTTTCCCCACTCAGAGGACAAAGCCGCACACAAGCAACGACCCCGCCCGGTACGCATGCGCGCACCGAGCGGGGCCGTGGCCCTCTGCGTCTGGCTAGTAGGACACCGTCTGGCGGCCTGAGCTCATCGTTCGCATGATGTGTTCGACCAGAGTGATGAGGACGCGCTTGGCGTCCTCGCGGTCGCGGACGTCGCAGGAGATCACGGGGATCTCCGGGGACAGGTCGAGGGCGTCGCGGACCTGGTCGGCCGAGTGCTGGCCGGCCCCGTCGAAGCGGTTGACCCCGATGATGAACGGGACGCCGCGGCGTTCGAAGTAGTCGACCGAGGCGA
The DNA here is from genome assembly GCF_040492135.1 of Actinomadura sp. NPDC000600. Lineage (NCBI taxonomy): Bacteria > Bacillati > Actinomycetota > Actinomycetes > Streptosporangiales > Thermomonosporaceae > Actinomadura > Actinomadura sp. NPDC000600. Next base: position 87,644 of record NZ_JBEUPD010000029.1, on the reverse strand, counting down.
AGCAGTCGGCGAGGCGGCGGGTGTCGACGAGGACGACCGCCCCGAGCGCGCCCTTGGCCAGTTCGTCCCACATGAACCAGAACCGGTCCTGGCCGGGGGTACCGAACACGAACAGCACCAGGCCGTTGGGCAGGGTGATGCGCCCGAAGTCCATCGCCACGGTGGTCGTGGTCTTGGACGCGACGGCCGTGGTGTCGTCGATCCCGATGCTCTTCTCGGTCAGCGCCTCCTCGGTCCGCAGCGGGCGGATCTCGCTGACCGCGCTGACCAGGGTGGTCTTGCCGACGCCGAAGCCGCCGGCCACGAGGATCTTGACCGTCAGCGCCGAGTCGCCCTGCTGGGCGACCGCGTCAGAGCGCACGGATTCCATCGATCACTTCCTTGAGTACGCGCTCGCTGGGGAACTGCGCCACCGGCGCGGGGCGCCGGACCTGAATCAGCGAGTGGTCGAGCAGGTCGCCGAGCAGGACACGGACGACCCCGAGGGGAAGTTCCAGATCCGACGCTATCTCGGCGACCGACAACGGGGTGCGGCAAAGCTCCAGGATCATGTCATGTTCCGGCTCCGGTGCCCATGGGGCCGCCGGAAGTGCGTGGTCGTCCGCGGGCTCCGGCGGGTCGGCCGCGACGATCAGTGCGACCAGGTCGAACTCGACGCCGTCGTAGTGCGTCCGGCCTCGGGTCAGCGCGTACGGGCGGACGACGGGGCCCGCCGCGTCGTCGTACCAGGCCGTGCCGCCCATCTCACGCGCCGCCGGAGTCGGCCGCGGCGACCCGCGGGTTCGCCGACAGGTGCTGGCCGACCCGGGTGACCAGCATCGCCATCTCGTAGGCGATGATCCCGAGGTCGGCCTCGGCGTCGGCGAGGACGGCGAGGCAGGCGCCCCTGCCGGCGGCGGTGACGAACAGGAACGACGACTCCATCTCCACGATCGTCTGCCGGACGGGCCCGCCGCCGAACGACTCCCCGGCCCCGCGCGCCAGGCTCTGGAAGCTGGCGGCCACGGCGGCCAGGTGGTCGGACTCCTCGCGCGCCAGCCCGCTGGAGGCGGCGATCCGGAGGCCGTCGCTGGACAGCACCACCGCGTTCTGCACCGGGGCGACCCGCTGGACGAGACTGTCCAGCAGCCAGTTGAGCTCACCTCCGGCTCCGCCCGGGACCTCCGCGCCGGAGTGCTGGGGCTGTGTCATGTGGCGTCGTCCTCCTGGTCACGTTCGTCGCCCGCGGCCTCCGCGTCGGCCGCGTCCTGCCGGCCGCGCTGCCAGCCGCGCTGCATCGCGGACATCATCGATCGCATCGTCTCGGGCGAGCGGGCTGCGCCGTCGTCCGGTTCCTCTCCCGTGGGAACGGTCCCGGCCGGGTCGCGCCCGGTCCCGTCCGCGGGGACGTCCATGGGGACGGGCGCGGCGAGCGGCATCCCGGCCGGCGCCGGGTCCGGAGGCGCCGGGGGCGCGGCCGGCTCCGGAGCGGGCGGCGGGGCCTGCCCCTGCGCGGCGAGGTGCGCGTCCACCCGCTCCTTGAGCTGGGGCGCCAGGTGCGTCTGCCGCCTGCGCTTGGGCAGCTCGCCCTCGCGCAGGGGCTGGGCGGGCTCCGGCGGCGCCTCGGCCTGCGCAGGCGCGGGCGGCGTCTCGGCTCGCGGAGGGGCCGCGGGCTCGGGCTCTTCGACGGGACGGGGCGGCGCGGGCGGGAGCGGCGCGGGCGGAAGGGGCTCGGCCTCGGCGACCAGCCGGACGAACCCGCCGGACTCGCCGCGTCCGGGCTCGGACGCGGGGCGGGCGGCGGCGGGGAGCGCGGCGGCCGGGTTCGGCAGCGCCTGCATCGGCCCGGTGGAACGGCGCACCGCGGACGGCTCCGGCTCCGAGCTCTCCACGATGAGCGAGCTCGGGATCAGCGCGATCGCCGTCGTCCCCCCGTACGGGGACGGGCGCAGGGTGACGGTGATGTCGTGCCGCTCGGCCAGCCGGGCGACGACGAACAGCCCGAGCTGCGCGCTGTCGGACGGGTCGAACTCGGGCGGGTGCGCGAGCCGCTCGTTGGCCCTGCGCAGCGCCTCCTCGGTCATCCCGAGCCCGCGGTCCTCGACCTCGATCGCGAACCCGCTGGCGACCGCGTGGCCGCTGACCCGCACCGGCGACTGCGGCGGCGAGAACGTGGTGGCGTTCTCCACCACCTCGGCGAGCAGGTGGATGACGTCGGCGACGGCGGAGCCGAGCAGCGCGACGCGCGGCAGCGGCTGCACCCGGACGCGCGGGTAGTCCTCGACCTCGGCGACGGCGCCGCGCACCACGTCCACCAGCGGGACGGGACGGCGCCAGCCGCGCCCGGCGGTCTTGCCGGCCAGGATGACCAGGCCCTCGGCGTGCCGGCGCATGCGCGTCGCGAGGTGGTCGAGGCGGAACAGGTCCGACAGCTCCGACGGGTCCTCGGTGCGGCGCTCCATGGTGTCGAGCAGGCTGAGCTGCCGGTGCAGCAGCGCCTGGTTGCGGCGGGCGAGGTTGACGAACACCTCGCTGATGCCGCGCCGGGCCGCGACCTCGCCCTCGGCGGCGACGAGCACGGCCTCGCGGGCGCGGTCGAAGGACTCGGCGATCTGCCGGATCTCGGTGATGCGGTAGTCGACCTCGGGGTCGGGCTCGGGTTCGACGGGGCTGCCGGCGCGGACCTGCTCGGCCAGCAGCGGCAGCCGCTTGCGCGTGAAGTCCATGACGCCGGAGGCGAGGGTGCGGCACTCCTGCAGCAGCCGCCGGGACACCCGGATCGCGATCAGCGCGGTCAGCACGATCGCGAGCAGGCCGGCGCCGCCGGCGAGGGCCAGCCGCGTGAAGGCGCCGATCGCGATGTGCTGCGCGTGGGCGGTGACGTCGTCGAGGACCCGGTTCTCCAGCTGGAACAGCTGCCCGTTGACGGTGTCGGCGAGGGACCGCCAGATGGCGGGCTCGATGACCGGCGTGTGCGGGGCGCGGGCGGCGGGCTGCCCGGTGCGGGCGCCCTCGGCGGGCCGAGCGCTCGCCTCACGGGTCTTGCGCACGGCGGCGCGGGGCGGCTCGGCACCGCGGATGACCCGGTCCTCCAGCGTCCGCAGCTGGACGAACGGCGCCGACGCGGCGAGCCGCTCGTAGCGTTCGTAGTCGTGGTGCAGGTTGGGCGCGTTGTCGGCGTACAGCAGCCGCTGGGCGCCGACGAGCTGCGCGAACTGGCCGCGCTCGGCGGCGGTGATGCGCCCGGCCGCCAGGGCGCCGGTCAGCAGGGCGTCCTCGCGCGACATGAACTCGCGGGCGCGGCCGAACGAGGTGAGCGTGCGGGCGTGCGCGGTGATGGACCCGTCGCCCGGCGTGGTCGCGTTGTAGATGGCGAAGCCCGCGTCGATGATGTCGCTGTACTCCCGCAGCACCTGCGCGCGGTCGGCGACGCGCTGGTCCACGCCGTGGCGGACGGAGCGCAGCGTGCCGATCCGGTCCACGAGCGTGTCCAGCCGGTCGACGACCTGGGGCTGGATCGAGCCCCGCAGCCCCTGGTCGCGGGCGCCCGCCCGGACCTCCTCGCCCGCCTCGTCGGTGCTCTGCCGCTGCGTCCGCATCACGCCGGGCTCGGCCCGGGCGCCGCCGAGCTCGGCCATCGACAGCCGCCGCTCCTTCTGCAGCGCGTCGATGAGGCGCTGCGTGGGCAGCACGGTCTTCTCCTGGAACTGGCGGCTCTGCAGCAGCTGGTGCGCGTCGCCGTAGGTGAAGCCGGTGAGGAACGCCCACAGCGAGGCGAGCGCCAGCAGAGGCACCAGCACCAGCAGGCTGATCCTCGCCCGGATGGAGGAGAAGCGGGGGCCCATCACGGCTGGCGGACCCTGCTCACGTGTGTCGCGATCGGCATTGGGGGGCGGAACATGCGGGGGAAACCTCCCGATGCGTGGAGTACGGGGGTGTGCGGGAGCCTACTACGTCGCGGGTTCTCGATGATCGGCCATCGGGCCGCCGGGCGCCTCCTCCCGCTCGTCGGGCCAGGTCAGGACGTGCTCCATCAGCGCGATGAGCACCTCCTTGGACGACTCTCGGCGGCGCGCGTCGCACAGCACCACCGGGACGCCGGGGTCCAGGTCGAGCGCGATGGCGATGTCGCGCGGCCGGTGCGTGCGCTCGCCGTCGAAGCAGTTCACGGCCACCACGAACGGCAGGCCGCGGCGCTCGAAGTAGTCGATCGCCGGGAAGCAGCCGGTCAGCCGGCGCGTGTCGGCGAGCACGACGGCGCCGATCGCGCCGGTCGCCAGCTCGTCCCACATGAACCAGAACCGCTCCTGGCCGGGCGTGCCGAACAGGTAGAGCAGCAGCTGGTCCGACAGCGTGATGCGGCCGAAGTCCATGGCGACGGTCGTGGTCGACTTCGCGGCGACGCCGGACACGTCGTCCACCCCGACGCCGCGGTCGGTCAGCGGCTCCTCGGTGTGCAGCGGGCGGATCTCGCTGACCGAGCCGACCATGGTGGTCTTGCCCGCGCCGAAACCGCCCGCGATGAGGATCTTGGTGGTGACGAGCCGCCCGGCCGCCGAGCCCGGCCCGGCGGCCGCGCCCTCAAAGCGCGCGGAGTCCATTGAGCACCTCCCTCAGCACGCCGGACGGGGGCCGGCGGCCCGCGGCCGGGTGCGCCTCGTCGACCACCGCGACCAGGCCCTCGTCCCGCAGGTCGCCGAGCAGCACTCGCACGACGCCGAGGGGCAGGCCGAGGTCGGCCGCGAGGTCGACGACCGCGACCGGCCGCGCGCAGCCGCGCAGCACCCGCGCGTGGTCGGGGCTGTAGCGCAGCCGGTCGCCCGGCGGGACGCCGGTGGCCGCGACCACCGCGATCAGCGCGAAGCCCGCGCCCTCGGGACGGGTCCGTCCGCGGGTCAGCGCGTAGGGGCGCACGAGCGGACCGGCCTCGCGGTCCAGCCAGCGCTCTCCCGGCGGGGTCATCGGTCAGAAGCCCCGCGGCGCGGACCCCCCGGCGCCTCCGAAGCCCTGGCCGCCCTGCTCCGCCCCGAATCTCGGGCTCGCCTGCAGGTGCTGGCCGACCCGCTTGACCAGCACCGCCATCTCGTAGGCGACGAGTCCGGCGTCGGCGTCCGCCTCGGCCAGCACCGCGAGGCACGTGCCGTCGCCCGCGGCCGTCACGAACAGCAGCAGCGCGTCCATCTCGATGATGGTCTGCCGGACGTTGCCGCCCGCGAAGTGCCGGCCGGCGCCGCGCGCGAGGCTCTGCACGCCGGACGCCAGCGCCGACAGGTGCTCGGCGTCCTCCCGGGCGAGCTCGTTGGAGGCGGCCACGGCCAGCCCGTCGCGCGAAAGGATCACCGCCTGCCGCACCGTCGTGACCCGCTGGGCGAAGTCGTTGAGCAGCCAGTTCAGCTCACCGGTCACGGTGTTGTGCATCATCGGGTCCCCTCATCCCCCATGTCGGACGCGCGTCCGCGCCGCCATCCCTGCTGTATCGATGCCATCAGCGAGCGTGCCTCCTCGGGCGAGCGTGCGACGGCCCCGGTCGTGACTTCGCCGGCCCCTGGCGGCGACGGGGGCCTCTTGCGCAGTTGCGGGGCCAGGTTCTTCTGCCGGACGCGGCGGGGCAGCCCGGCGTAGGTGCCCGCGGGCTCCCAGTCCTCGGCGGCCTCGTCCGCGGCGCCGTCCGCGGGGTAGGCGGCGTCCTCGCCGGCCACCGGAGCTCCGGGGTCGGCGGGCCGCTCGTCCGGCGGCGGCACCGCGTCGTCCGACCAGGGGTTCGGGGCGGGACGCGGCGGCGGGGTGGGCGCCGGCCGGTCCGGGACGCCCCACGGTGTGGTGGGCGTGGTGGGCGTGGTGGGCGCGGCGGGCGCCGGGTGCGCGGCGGGTCCGGGGGGCGCGGTGAGCTCGGGCAGCGCGGGCGGCGGCTCCAGCGGGCCGCCGGCGCCCTCCGCCTGCCCTGGAGCGTTCCGCCGGCGGCGCAGGTGCGGCTCCTCCACGGGGAGCGCGGTGAACTCCCCGGAGGCCGCGGAGTCGTGCAGCGGGACGACCGCGTCGGGGACGGGCGCGGGCAGGAGCGCCGGCGCCCACCCCTGCGCACCGCCGCCGGCGGTCTCGGCCGCGGCGTCCTCGTCGGGCCCCTCCCCGGGCGGCAGCATCCCGGCGGCCATCTGCTCGGCCGGCACCACGAGCTCGTGCGGGAACAGGACGATCGCGGTGACGCCGCCGTACGGGGAGCGCTGCAGGGTCACGGAGACGTCGTGGCGGGCGGCCAGCCGCGCGACGACGAACAGCCCGAGCTGGTCGGTGTCGACCAGGTCGTACTCGGGCGGCTCGGCCAGCCGCCGGTTGGCCTCGGCGAGCAGTTCGGGCTTCACGCCGAGGCCGCGGTCCTCGATCTCGACCGCGAACCCGGTGCCGACCCGCTCGGCCATCACCCGCACCTCGGTGTTGGGCGGGGAGAACGACGCCGCGTTCTCGATCAGCTCGGCCAGCAGGTGCACGACGTCGGTGACGGCCGCGCCGACCAGGCCGTCCTCGGCGTCGGTCAGCACGGTCGCGCGTGTGTAGTCCTCGATCTCCGAGACGGCCGCGCGCAGCACGTCGGCGAAGCGCACCGGCCGCCGCCACCCGCGCCCCGGCGTGGCGCCGGACAGGATGATGAGGCTCTCGGCGTGCCGCCGCATGCGGGTGGTGAGGTGGTCGATGCGGAACAGGTCTTCCAGGTCGTCGGCCTCGGCGCGGCTCTCCAGGCCGTCCAGCAGCGTCAGCTGGCGGTGCAGGAGCGACTGGTTGCGGCGGGCGATGTTGAGGAAGATGCGGCTGACGCCGGCGCGCAGCTCGGCCTGGCCCACGGCGGCGTCGACGGCGGTCCGCTGCACCTTGGCGAAGGCCTCGGCGAGCCGGGCGACCTCGGCGGTGCGCCCGGCGCTCAGCGGCGGGGCCTCCGCGGCGACGTCGACGCTCTCGTTGCGGCTGAGCCGCCGGACGATGCCGGGCAGCCGCTGCTCGGCGAGCTCCTCGGCGGACCCGCGCAGCCCGACCAGCTCGCGGACGAACCCGCGCGCGAACCGCAGCGACAGCAGCACCGAGAGCAGGATCGCCAGCAGGCCGAGGCCGCCGACGGCGGCGAGCCTGAGGTAGGCCTCGCGGCCGAGGTCGTCGGCGTGCTCCCCGGCGCGCTTGGAGTTGCCGAGCACCATCGCGTTGACCGACAGCACGAGCGGCTGCGCGGTCCGCTGCCACTCGGCGGCCTGGACGGGCAGCGGCCTGCGCGGGTCGGCGTCGGCGATCCGGTCCTCCATCGCCTTGAACGCCTGGTACTGCGGGGACGCGAAGACCTGCGCGGTGCCGGTCCGGTAGACCGCGGGGTCGAGCATCGAGCGCTGCTTGGACCATTGCCAGCGCTGCTCGCCGACCATTTCCACGAACAGCCGGTGCTCGGCGGCGGTCATCCGGCCCCGGGTGATGAAGGCGCCCGCGACCAGCGCGTTCTCGCGCTGGAGCAGCTCCATGGCGCGACCGGCGTGCCGGGTGGAGAGCGTCCAGTTGTAGAGCCCGGAGTCGTCGATGACCACGAGGCTGTCGTAGAGCCGGTGCATGTCGTCGACCATCGTGCCGTAGCCGTTGACCGCGGCCAACCGGTCGACGGACCGGGCGTCGACCGCGGCGCGCAGCCCGCCGAGCCCGCCGAGCGCCCGCAGGACGTCGTCGACGCGGGACTCCATCTGGGCGTTGGTGGCGCTGCGCGCGGCGGCGGAGGTGGCCTCGCGGCGGAAGTGCTCGACGGCCGCGTCGACGCGCGAGCGCTGCGACACCAGGGCGGCGGGGGTGGCGCCCGCGGCGGAGCGCGGGGTGCTGAGGAACACGGCCGAGGCCAGGCGCTCCTTGCCCAGCTCGACCAGGACGCCCTGGCCGCTCGGCGCGAACTTGCGGTCGAGCGTGTGGTACCGGCGCTGGGCGAGCGCGTCGCGGCCGGTGACGATCGCGGCGTATCCCCAGAGCGCGACGAGTGAGAGCAGCGGCACGAGCAGCAGCGCGGTGACCTTCGAGCGGATCGACCGCCTACGGGGGGATTTCATGTGACCTCGAACGTTCCGGCACGGAGGGTCCCTGGATCATAAAGGCCGCCCGCGACGCCCCCGCAACCCCTTGACGGCATTCGGCCGCATTTGCTGCCATTCATTGCTACCTGCGGCAATGCGCGGAGGCAAGACGATCTTGGCGAGCCTCGCGGGAAGAGGATAGCGGCAAATCCGGACAATTTGCTTCATTTCCCCCTGTTGCTCCGCAAGATTGCGCCATACTCTGCTTCTTCATCCACCGCCCGCACCGCGGCCGGTCCGGGAAGGAGACCCACGATTCCTACAGGCAACGACGACGGCCGGGCCGGGAGGACGGCTCCCGGGCCGGAGGGCGTTACGATGCCCGCCGTGAGTCCCGAAAGCCAGGCATCCGAGGCATTGCCGTCGCGACGGCGCCGCACACCCCGCGGCGGCCGGCACCGCGGCGACGAGTCCTTCCTGCTGCCCCCCGGATCCCCCACGCTCGTCCTCGCCGTCCCCGGACCCGCCAGGCGGGCCGGCACCGACATCGGCGCCGAGCTCGCCCGGCTCGTCGAGATCGAGCACACCGGGCAGCCGGCCCATGTCGGGCACCTGGAGGGCGACGAGGCGAGCCTGCACGCCGTGCTCGCCGGACTCCGGCAGCGGGACGACGAGCTCGCGGCCGTGGTCGTACCGCTGTCCACCGGTCCCGACCCGGCGCTGGACGCCGCCGTGCGCGCCGCCGTGGCGGCCGCGCCCGTGCGCACCGTCGCCGCCGAGCCGCTCGGCCCGCACCCGCTCATCGCCGAGGCGCTGCACGACCGGCTCGCCGACGCGGGGCTCGCCCGCGCCGACCGCATCAGGCTCATGACGATGGTGACGGCCGCGTCCGGTGTGATCGTCGCCACCCCGGGCGACGCGGCCGCCGTCCGGCAGGCCGAGGTCACCGGCGTGCTCCTCGCCTCCCGGCTCGCGGCCCCCGTCTTCACCGCCTCGCTGAACGACGAGGCGTCGGTGAAGGCCGCCTACGAGCAGCTGCGCGCGGCCGGCGCCGCGTCCATCGCCGTCGCCCCGCACCTGATCGGGCCCGAGCCGGAGGCCGCGCTGGTCCCGGCCGCCGCCGCCTCCGTGGGCTCCGCCCACTCCGCGCCCCTCGGCGCGCACCCGGCCCTGGCCCGCCTGGCCGCACTCCGCTACGTCGAAGCACTCTCGACCGCACTGGCCGACTAGCGCCGTCGCCACCGGGTGCGTCGACCTGCGGCATGTTGCCCTTATGGCGGCGGCGGTAAGGGCAACACGCCGCAAGTCGACGCGGGGATTCTCAGCGGTTCTTGAACTCGGGGCGGCGTTTCTCCAGGGTGGCCGTCATGCCTTCGGCGAGGTCCTCGCTGAAGAAGGCGAGGGTCTGGACGGCCGTCTCCGCCATGAGCTGCCGGCGCAGGCCCGGGACGTCCAGGGACGCGTTGAGCAGTTCCTTCGTGCGGCTCAGGCCGTAGGGGGACCTGGTGAGCAGCTCGTCGGCGAGGGCCTGGGCGGCCGCCAGGTCCCCGCCCTCGGGGGCGATCTCGGTGATGAGGCCGAGGGCGTCGGCGCGGGCCGCGTCCAGGCGCTGCGCCCGGTAGGTGATCTCGGCGGCCTTCGCCGGGCCCACGAGGCGCGGCAGCAGCCAGGACAGGCCGCAGTCGCCGGCCGACAGCCCGAGGTCGACGAACGGGACGACGAAGCGGGTCGTCGGGTCGGCGACCCGCAGGTCGCAGGCCAGCGCCCAGGACACGCCCATGCCCGCGACGGGGCCGTGCAGCGCCGCGATCACCGGCTGCGGGATCTCCCGCAGCCGCGCGGTGACCTCGCCGCCGCGGGCGATGCCCCGGTAGAGCCGCTGGACGCGCCCCTCCCCGGCCGGCTCGCCCGGGTCGCCGCCCTGGATGTCCATCCCCGAGCAGAACCCGCGGCCCGCGCCGGTGAGCACGACCACGCGGGTGGAGGGGTCGCGCGCCAGCCCGTGGAGGACGTCCAGCATCTCCTCGGTCAGCGCGCCGTCGACCGCGTTCAGGCGCTCCGGGCGGGACAGGGTGATCGTGAGCACCCCGTCCCGCCGGTCGAGCTCGATCCCGGCCAACGGCTCAGGACGTGAGCTGCTGGATCAGCGGGCCCATCTGCTCGCCCACGTTCCCGAACACGGTCAGCGGCTCGTTGGCGCTGATGGCCGCCCAGTTGTCCCGGACGTCCTCGACCGACAGCGTCGCATTCTGCCCGTAGCCGGGGCCCTCCGCCACGAAGATCTTCGCGATCCGGCCGCCGCCGACCGTGTAGACCTGGCCGGAGTCCTCGACCGAGTCGTGGACGAGGTAGGCGACGAGCGGCGTCACCTGCTCGACGCCGAGCTTGTCGGCGAAGTCGGCGGGCAGCAGGTCCTCGGTCATGCGGGTCCAGGCCACCGGGGCGATCGCGTTGGCCTTGATGTTGTACTTCGCGCCCTCCTGGGCGAGGGTCTTGGTGAACCCGACGAGGCCCATCTTGGCCGTGGAGTAGTTGGCCTGGCCGAAGTTGCCGAACAGGCCCGCGGGCGACGAGGTGTTCACGATCCGGCCGTAGCCCTGCTCGCGCAGGTGCGGCCAGGCGGCGCTGGAGACCAGGAACGAGCCGCGCAGGTGGACGGCGATGACCGCGTCGAACTCCTCGACCGACATGTTCTTGAACGACTTGTCGCGCAGGATGCCCGCGTTGTTGACCACGATGTCGACCTTGCCGAACGCGTCCAGCGCGGTCTTGACGATCGCCTGGGCGCCCTCGGGGGTGGCGACGTTGTCGGGGTTCGCGACGGCCTCGCCGCCGTTCTTCTTGATCTCGTCCACGACCTCCTGGGCGGGGCCGGCGGAGGCGCCGGTACCGGTCCGGTCACCGCCGAGGTCGTTGACGACGACCTTGGCGCCGCGCGCGGCGAGCTCCAGCGCGTGCTGGCGGCCGAGGCCGTGGCCAGCCCCGGTCACGACCGCCACGCGGCCGTCGTAGCGCAGTTCCGACATCTCGTGTCTCCTCACATCGCACCGACTACGCCCCCAGGTAATCATCGGGGGGTTACCAGTGGTACCACTGAACCGAATCGCGCTCGGCCGCGACCCCCGGGGTTCCTTCCCGGCCGTGCGCCGGATCAGTCCCGCGTAGGGTGGGACGAGAGAGGAAGTTGCGGAGATCGCCGCAATTCTCCCGTGCCTGCCGCGTAGTCTCCTCACTCGTCGACGCCGCCAGGAGCAACGGAGGTCCCGTCTCGATGAGCCTCGCCGACGCGTCCCCGTCCGGCCGCCGCCACCGCGTGGTCCAGTGGGCGACGGGCGCGCTCGGCCGCAGCGCGATCCGGGGGGTCCTCGACCGCGACGACATGGAGCTCGCCGGCGTGTGGGTGCACACCCCGGCCAAGGTGGGCGCCGACGCCGGGACGCTGGCGGGCCGCGACCCGGTCGGCGTCACCGCGACCGGCGACCTCGGCGAGATCCTCGACCTGGAGGCCGACTGCGTCGTCTACGCCCCGAGCCCCGCGCGCGACCGGTTCGCCGAACTGGAGACGATCTGCGCGCTGCTGGCGTCCGGCAAGAACCTGATCTCCCTCAGCGGGCTGGTCTACCCGCAGGCGCACGGCCCGTTCTTCGTGAACGAGCTGGAGCAGGCCTGCAAGCGCGGCGGGGTGTCGGTGCACGGCAGCGGCGTCAGCCACGGCTTCATGGCCGACGTGATGCCGCTGGTGCTGTCGCGGCTGTCCCGCCGGATCACCCACGTCTACGCCCGCGAGTGCACCGACTTCGCCCGGCACCCCTCCTGGCGGATGGTCCACCGCGTGCTCGGGTTCGGCAAGGACGAGGAGGCGTACCTGCGCGCGCTGCGGCCCACCCGCGCCGCGATGCGCATGCTGTTCTCCGAGAGCCTGCACCTGATCGCCGCCGGGCTCGGCGTCGAGCTGGACGAGATCGACGTTGACGTCGACCACCGGCTGGCCGGCGCCGACCTCTCCACCGCCGCCGGGCCGATCCCGCGCGGCACGGTCGCCGCCGCCCGCTGGACGTTCAGCGGCATCGCCGCCGGCCGCCCCGTCATCACCGTCGAGGTCGTGCACAAGGCCGACGCCGCGCGGATGCCCGACGAGTGGGGCCGGCCCGGGTACTCGCTGCGCGTGGACGGCCGGCCCTCGCTCACGCTGTCGGCCGGCGAGGAGTGGGTCTCCGACGCGGTCTCCGCGGCGTCCGCGCACGCGCTGAACTCGGTCCCGGCCGTGTGCGCCGCCGACCCCGGCATCCGCACCTACCTCGACCTGCCGATGATCACCGGCCGGATGCACCTCTGAGCGCTCCCGGCATCGGGACGGCCGGTCAGGACGGCAGCGTCGACGCCGACTCGTCCGCTTCCTCTTCCTCGTCCTCGGCGGCCTCCTCGGCGGCCTGCGCCTCGGCCTCCTCGCGCGCCTCCCGGCGGTGCTTGCGGACGCTCCAGACCACCAGCGCGACGACGGCCGCGGCCGCCAGCCCGATCGCCAGGCCCCGCCCCGCGAGCTTGGCCGCGTGCTCGAACGCCGTGCCCGCGAAGAAGCCGCCGAGCGTGAACGTCACGACCCAGACGACGCCGCCGATGACGTTGAAGAGCAGGAACTTCGGATACGGCAGCCGCGAACTGCCCGCGAGGGCCGGCATGAGCGCCCGCAGCAGCGCCGTGAACCGTCCGATGAACACCGCGAACGCGCCGCGCCGGCGGATCAGGTCCTGCGCGGCCGCGACCTTCGCGCGGTGTCTTCGCATCATCTTGACGTCCAGCAGCCGCGGCCCGTACTTGCGGCCGATCTCGTAGCCGACCGAGTCGCCCGTCACGGCGGCGAAGACCGCGATGACCAGCAGCAGCGGCAGCGAGAGGACGTGCTGGCTGGCGAGGACGCCGCCGACCACGATCGCCGTCTCGCCGGGGAACACGAACCCGACGAACAGCGCTGCCTCGGCGAACACCAGCGCCGCGATGATCAGGTAGATCATCGCGGGCGGCAGGCCGTCCACCAGGGCGTTGAATTGCTCGAGCATGGACCCCCGCCACCTCGTCGATCCGCCGGGCCGGCCTCGCGGCCGTTTCACACTGGATACCGACGGTTATGGTAGCCGCGGGGTTCCCGGACCCGGATCGCCCGCAGGGGTCGGTCTCCGGGTCGTCCTCACCTACTTGAGAGGGAGACGGGCATGAGCGTGCAGGAGGTCGAGGGAGGCCGTTTCGTCCGGCAGGCGAACCGGTTCACCGAGCGGATCACCGCGGACGGGTCGAGCGGTCTGCCCTCCGAGCCCGGCAGGTACCGGCTCTTCGTCTCCTACGCCTGCCCGTGGGCCCACCGGACGCTCATCGTGCGGCGGCTGCTGGGCCTGGAGGACGTCATCGGCGTCGGGGTCGTCGACCCCATCCGGGACGAGAAGGGCTGGCGGTTCCCCGACCGCGACCCCGTGACCGGCGCCGTCTTCCTTTCGGAGCTGTACCTGTCCACGGACCCCGCGTTCCAGGGCCGCTACACCGTGCCCTGCATCTGGGACACCGAGACCGAGCGCCTCGTCACCAACGACTTCCCGAACATCACCACGATGTTCGAGACCGAGTTCACCGCCCACCACCGCCCCGGCGCGCCCGACCTGTACCCCGAGGCGCTGCGCCCCGAGATCGACGAGCTGAACGACCTCGTCTACCACACCGTGAACAACGGCGTTTACAAGGCCGGCTTCGCCACCTCGCAGGGCGCCTACGAGGAGGCCTTCGACGCCCTCTTCGACACCCTGGACCGGCTGGAGGAGCGCCTGGGCACCCGCCGCTACCTCTTCGGAGACGAGATCACCGAGGCCGACGTCCGGCTCTACCCGACGCTCGCCCGCTTCGACGCCGTCTACCACGGCCACTTCAAGTGCAACCTGCGGCGCCTGGCCGACTACGGCAACCTCTGGGGCTACGCCCGCGACCTGTACTCGATCCCGGCGTTCGGCGAGACCACTAACTTCGACCACATCAAGCGGCACTACTACGTGACGCAGCGCAACATCAACCCGTCCGGCGTCGTCGCCAAGGGCCCGCTCGTGGACTGGACGTCCCCGCACGACCGGGGACGTTGACGGCCTCTGCCTCGTTATGCTGGCGCACCTCCAGTAATCCGCACGAGAGGCACGACCCGACCATGCGCAGCCAGTTCTTCGGCAACCTCGAGCAGGGCCAGCAACTCCCCGGCCACTTCGCCCTCCAGAACTCCAAGATGCTCCGGATCCACCTGAACGGCGACGTCCTCGCCCGGCAGGGGTCCATGGTCGCCTTCCAGGGCCAGATGGAGTTCGACTACGAGGGCGCGGGCGGCATCGGCAAGTTCATGAAGAAGGCCCTGACCGGCGAGGGCGTCCCCCTCATGCGCGTCAAGGGCCAGGGACTGCTGTTCGTCGCCAACGACGCCGACGACATCCACCTGTTCTACCTGGAGAACGAGGGGATCACCGTCAACGGCAAGAACATCCTCGCCTACGACTCGCACCTGCAGTCCGACATCCAGCGCGTCCAGGGCGCCGGCATCGCCGCGGGCGGCCTGTTCAACACCACCCTCCAGGGCACCGGCTGGGTGGCGCTGACCACGCACGGGACGCCCGTGATGCTCGACTGCGGCCGCGCCCCCACGTTCGCCGACGGCCAGTCCGCCGTCGCGTGGAGCACCAGCCTCCAGGTCGGTGTGAACCGCACCTTCAAGGCCGGCGCCCTCATCGGCCGCGGCAGCGGCGAGGCGATGCAGCTCGCCTACCAGGGCCAGGGCTTCGTCCTCATCCAGGCTTCCGAGGGCCCGACGGTCGCCCCGCACACTCACTGACCCTCAAGAGATCGCCTGGTAGATCTTGCCGAAGGCACGGCCCTGCCTTCGGCGGGTTCGGCCAACGCGGGGGGACGGCGGGGGCGGGCTTGCGACACGCTGGCATGGTTCGGGGGCAAGTGCGAGTAGCCTTGTTGCGTCTCAGAACTTACCTGCGAGCTGCGGAAGAGGGCGATCTCCGCCGTGTCGACAGAGTCGTCGCAAACAAGTGCCGACCCGAAGATGACCGATTTCGGCGCCAACGAGTGGCTGGTCGACGAGCTGTACCAGAAGTACCTCGACGACCCGAACTCCGTTGACGAAGCCTGGTGGAACTTCTTCGCGGACTACCAGCCGGACAGCCGGCCCGCGTCCGCCACCCCCCAGGCCCCCGCCGACGGCGCGGCCCCGAGGGCCGCGAACGGCACCGCGGCCGCTCCGCCGACACCGCAGCCGCCGGCCGCGCCGCCGAAGGCCCCGGCCAAGCAGGCCGCCAAGGCGCCGGCCCCCAAGGCCGAGAAGCCGGCCCCCCCGCCGGTGCCGGCGGGCGCCGAGGAGGTCCGGCTGCGCGGCGTCGCCGCCCGGACGGCCACCAACATGGAGGCCAGCCTCGCGGTGCCGACGGCGACGAGCGTGCGCGCCGTCCCGGCCAAGCTGCTGATCGACAACCGCATCGTCATCAACAACCACCTCAAGCGCGGGCGCGGCGGCAAGGTCTCCTTCACGCACCTCATCGGGTACGCGATCGTCAGGGCGCTGACCGCGATGCCCGAGATGAACGCCGCGTTCACCGAGGTGGACGGCAAGCCGGTGCTGATCAGGCCCGAACACGTCAACTTCGGGCTGGCCATCGACCTGCAGAAGGACGACGGTTCGCGGCAGCTGGTCGTGCCGAGCATCAAGGCCGCCGAGACGCTGGACTTCCGCCAGTTCTGGGCCTCCTACGAGGAGATCGTCCGCAAGGCCCGCGGCGGCAAGCTCACCCTCGAGGACTTCCAGGGCACCACGATCAGCCTGACGAACCCGGGCACGATCGGCACCGTCCACTCGGTGCCGCGGCTGATGCCCGGCCAGGGCACGATCATCGGCGTCGGCGCCATGGAGTACCCGGCCGAGTTCGCGGGCGCGTCCAGCGACACCCTGGCCCGCATGGGGATCAGCAAGGTGATGACGCTGACCTCCACCTACGACCACCGGATCATCCAGGGCGCGCAGTCCGGCGACTTCCTGCGCCGCATCCACCAGCTGCTGCTCGGCGAGGACGGCTTCTACGACGAGATCTTCGAGGCGCTGCGCATCCCGTACGAGCCGGTGCGCTGGGTCAAGGACATCTCCGCCACCCACGAGGACGACGTCGCCAAGGTCGCCCGCGTGCACGAGCTGATCCACGCCTACAGGGTCCGCGGCCACCTGATGGCCGACACCGACCCGCTGGAGTACAAGCAGCGCCGCCACCCCGACCTCGACATCCTCAAGCACGGCCTCACCCTGTGGGACCTGGAGCGCGAGTTCGCGACCGGCGGGTTCGGCGGCAAGCCGACGATGAGGCTGCGCGAGATCCTCGGCGTGCTGCGGATGGCGTACTGCCGGACGGTCGGCATCGAGTACATGCACATCCAGGACCCGGAGGAGCGCGCCTGGATCCAGGAGCGCGTGGAGGTCCCGCACGAGAAGCCCTCGCGCGAGGAGCAGCTGCACGTGCTGCGGCGGCTGAACAGCGCCGAGGCCTTCGAGACGTTCCTGCAGACGAAGTTCGTCGGGCAGAAGCGGTTCTCCCTGGAGGGCGGCGAGTCGGTCATCCCGCTGCTCGACTCGGTGATCTCGGCGGCGGCGAAGGCCAGCCTGGACGAGGTCGTGATCGGCATGGCGCACCGCGGCCGGCTGAACGTCCTCGCCAACATCGTCGGCAAGTCCTACGGGCAGATCTTCGGCGAGTTCGAGGGCAATCTCGACCCGCGCAGCGCGCAGGGCTCGGGCGACGTGAAGTACCACCTCGGGGCGTCCGGCGACTTCGTCGCGAGCGACGGCTCCAAGATCCACACCGAGCTGGTCGCCAACCCCTCCCATCTGGAGACGGTCGACCCGGTGCTGGAGGGCGTCGTCCGCGCCAAGCAGGACCTCCTGGACGTCGGCGAGGCCGGCTTCACCGTCCTGCCGATCCTGATCCACGGCGACGCGGCGTTCGCCGGGCAGGGCGTGGTGGCCGAGACGCTGAACCTGTCGCAGCTGCGCGGCTACCGCACCGGCGGCTCCGTGCACGTGATCATCAACAACCAGGTGGGCTTCACCACGGCGCCGGAGTACTCGCGCTCCAGCGTCTACGCCACCGACGTCGCGCGGATGATCCAGGCGCCGATCTTCCACGTCAACGGCGACGACCCCGAGATGTGCGCGCGGGTGGCGCGGCTCGCGTTCGAGTACCGGCAGACGTTCAAGAAGGACGTCGTCATCGACATGGTCTGCTACCGGCGGCGCGGCCACAACGAGGGCGAGAACCCCTCGTTCACGCAGCCGCTCATGTACGACCTGATCGACGCCAAGCGGTCCGTGCGCAAGCTCTACACCGAGGCGCTGATCGGCCGCGGCGACATCACGGTGGAGGAGGCCGAGCAGGCCCTCCGCGACTACCAGGAGCAGCTGGAGCGGGCCTTCACCGAGACCCGCGAGGCCGTGAAGAAGCCCCTCGAACCCGGCTCGGTCGTGAAGCCGGACGTCGAGGAGCGCATCCCGATCGACCACGGCAAGGCCGGCTCGGCGATCCCGCAGGAGACCGTGAAGCGGATCATCGAGTCGCAGGTCAGCCTGCCGGAGGGCTTCACCCCGCACCCGCGGCTCCAGCCGATCCTGCAGCGCCGCGCCCAGATGATCGAGGACGACGCGATCGACTGGGCGACCGGCGAGCTGCTGGCGATGGGCTCGCTGCTGATCGACGGCCACCCGGTGCGGCTCGTCGGGCAGGACACCCGGCGCGGCACGTTCGGCCAGCGGCACGCGGTGCTCGTCGACCGCAGGACGGGCGAGGAGTACACGCCGCTCAAGCAGTTCGGGCAGGGCGTGTCGAAGTTCTACGTGCACGACTCGCTGCTCAGCGAGTACGCGGCGATGGGCTTCGAGTACGGCTACTCGATGACCCGCCCCGACGCGCTCGTCTGCTGGGAGGCCCAGTTCGGCGACTTCGCCAACGGCGCCCAGTCGATCGTCGACGAGTACATCTCCTCCGGCGAGCAGAAGTGGGGCCAGCATTCGGGCGTCGTGCTGCTGCTGCCGCACGGCTACGAGGGCCAGGGGCCCGACCACTCGTCCGCGCGGATCGAGCGGTACCTGCAGCTGTGCGCGCAGGACAACATGACGGTCGTCTACCCGACGACGCCGGCGAACTACTTCCACCTGCTGCGCTGGCAGGTCCTGTCGAACCGGCACAAGCCGCTGGTCGTGTTCACGCCGAAGTCGCTGCTGCGGCTGAAGGCGGCCACGTCCCCGGTCGAGCAGATCACCGCCGGCGCGTTCCAGCCGGTCATCCCCGAGAGCGACCCGGCGATCGACCCGGCGGGCGTGCGGCGGGTGCTGCTCACCACCGGCAAGATCTACTACGACGTGGTGAAGGCCCGCCAGGCGGCCGGCGCGAACGACACCGCGGTCGTGCGGGTCGAGCGGCTCTACCCGCCGCCGGTCGACGAGATCAAGGCGGAGCTGGCCAAGTACCCGGCCGGCGTCGAGATCGTCTTCGTGCAGGACGAGCCCGCCAACATGGGCGCCTGGCCGTTCATGGCGCTGAAGCTGCCGCACCACATCGAGGGGCTGAAGATGTCGCGGGTGTCGCGCCCGGCGTCCTCGTCCCCCGCGGTGGGGTCGGCGAAGCTGCACCAGGCGGAGCAGGACGCGCTGCTCGCGCGCCTGTTCGGCGAGCAGAAGTAGCGGTACGGATTCGACCCGAGGGCTCCGGTGCACCGCGCCGGGGCCCTCGGGCTTCCATGGGGAGAGACGGCATGTACTTCACCGACCGGGGCATCGAGGAACTGGTCGACCGGCGCGGCGCGGAGGAGGTCAGCCTGGAGTGGCTGGCCGGCCGGCTGCGCGAGTTCGTCGACCTGAACCCCGAGTTCGAGACCCCCGTCGACCGCCTCGCCACCTGGCTGGCGCGGTTGGACGACGAGGAGGACTAACGCGATATGTCTTGACTTCCGGCGAACGCGACATATCGTGTTTACTGGATGCAGGCCTCGGACGAAGGGCACATCGCGATGTCGCGCTGGACGATCGACGAACCGACCACCCTCGACTTCGACGGCGTGGTCGCGCTGCGGGTGACGCTGATCGCGGGCAGCGTGTCGGTGCTCGCCTCCGACGAGCGCCCCTCCATCATGGTCGGGAGCGTCGAGGGCCCGCCGCTGGTGGTCACGCACGAGGCGGGGATGCTGACCGTCACCCACGAGAAGCTCTGGGAGGGCGTGCTCGGCTGGCTGCGCAACCAGAAGGTCCGCGCGTCGATCACCGTGACCGTCCCGCGCGACTGCCCCGTCAACCTCAACCTGGTGTCGGCGGACGCGGTGGTGACCGGCACGACGGCACGCACGTCCATCAAGAGCGCCTCCGGCGATGTGACGCTCGACGGGGTTGCGGGCGCGATCGACGCCAACACGGTCTCCGGCGCGATCGAGGCTCAGGGGCTCGACGGGACGATGTCGTTCACGTCCGTGTCCGGCGACCTGACCCTGGCCGGCGCGTCCGTCGAGCGGCTGGCGGCCCGCACGGTGAGCGGCCGCATCGCCGCCGACGTCGACCTGGCCCGGGACGGCGCCGTCGAGGTCAACACGGTCTCGGGCGAGGTGGCGCTGCGCGTCCCCGCGTCCACCGGCGCGCAGGTCGCGCTCAACTCGGCCGCCGGGCGGATCGAGACGTCCTTCGCGCTCGACCGGCAGGAGCGCACCGTCTCGCGCGCCGTCACCGGCAAGACGGGGGACGGCTCGGGCCGGATCTCGGTCAACACGGTGTCCGGCGCGATCGCCCTCCTCGGCCGCGACGACGACGCGCCGGAGATCACCACACCCCGAATGGAGAAGTGACGACGTGAGCCCCGTCTTCGGCCACGGTCGCCTGCGGCTGTACCTGCTCAAGCTGCTGGAGGAGAGCCCCCGGCACGGCTACGAGGTGATCCGGCTCCTGCAGGACCGGTTCCTCGGGGTCTACTCCCCCTCCCCCGGCACGATCTATCCGCGGCTGGCCCGGCTGGAGGCCGAGGGCCTGGTCACCCACGAGGTGGTCAAGGGCAAGAAGGTGTACTCGCTGACCGACAAGGGCCGCGAGGAGCTGGAGCGCCGGATGGACGAGCTGGCCGAGCTGGAGGAGGAGATCGCCGCCTCCGCGCAGGAGTTCGCCCGCGGCGTGCAGGAGGACGTCCGGCAGACCGTCCGGACGCTGCGCGAGGAGCTGACCCAGGCCGCCCGGACGATGCGCGACCAGGGCAAGACCACGTCCAAGGACGCGTGGAAGGAGACCACCGAGCGCCAGAAGGACGAGTGGCGCCGGCAGAAGGAGTACTGGCGGGAGCAGAAGCAGGCGTGGAAGGAGGAGTGGCGGCAGAACTGGGACGACGCCTGGAAGACGGCGACCGGTACCCGCGAGGACGTCGCCCGCCTCAAGCTGGAGCGCCTGCTCCGCCGGTTCGTCGAGGACGTCCGCAAGTCGGCGAAGAAGGCCCGGCTGGACGACGACGACCTCGCCGCCGCGCAGGCCCTCCTCGACGAGACCCGCGAGCGGCTGCGGAACGAGATCTTCGACCGGAGGCCGTGACCGGCCTCCCGGCCACGGCCCGCCCTACGGCGTCACGGCGTCACGTCCTCACGGCGTGAAGACGATCTTGCCGAAGAGGTCGCCCTCCGCCATCGCGGCGAAGCCCTCCTTCGCCCGGCTCAGCGGCAGCGCCCGGTCGACGTGCGGCCGCACGCCGGTCTTGACCAGGAAGCGGGCGAGCCGCTCCAGCTGGTCGCGGGTGCCCATGGTGGAGCCGACGATCTGGAGCTGGAGGAAGAACACCCGGTTCAGCTCGGCGGGCGGCACCTGCCCGCTGGTCGCGCCCGACACCACGATCCGGCCGCCGGGCCGCAGCGACTTCAGCGAGTGCGACCAGGTCGCCTGCCCGACCGTCTCGATCACGGCGTCGACGCGCTCGGGCAGCCGCGCGCCCGTCTCGAAGGCGGCGTCCGCCCCGAGCTCCTCGGCCCGCTTGCGCTTGGCCTCGCTGCGGCTGGTGGCGTAGACGCGGTAGCCGGCGGCGGCCGCCAGCGCGATCGCCGCGGTCGCGACGCCGCCGCCCGCGCCCTGCACCAGCACGGACGCGCCGGGCTGGAGCCCGGCCTTGTCGAACAGCATGCGGTACGCGGTGAGCCACGCGGTCGGCAGGCAGGCCGCCTCCTCGAACGACAGCTCCGCGGGCTTGGGGACGAGGTTGCGGCGCGGCACCGCGACCTTCTCCGCGAGCGTCCCCGGGTGGGTCTCCGACAGCAGCGACCGCTTCGGGTCGAGGGTCTCGTCGCCGCCGCCCCGGGCCGGGTCGCCGATCACCGAGTGGACGATGACCTCGTTGCCGTCCTCGTCCACCCCGGCCGCGTCGCAGCCGAGGATCATGGGGAGCCGGTCGGCGGACAGCCCGACGCCCTTCAGCGACCACAGGTCGTGGTGGTTGAGCGCGGCGGCCTTCACCGTGACGGTCGTCCACCCGTCCGGTGCCTCGGGATCGGGCCGCTCCCCCAGCGTGAGCCCGTTCAGCGGATTGTCTGCGTCGATCTGTGTGGCCGTGACAGCGAACATGAACCGACACTAACCGCCGGCCGCCCGCGCAAACGGCCCGCCCCCGCTTGTCGGGGACGGGCCGCGTGCTCGGACGTCACAGGACCTTGGAGAGGAAGTCCTGGGTTCGGGGGTGTTTCGGGTTGGTCAGGACCTCCCGGGGGGTGCCCTCCTCGACCACGACGCCGCCGTCCATGAAGACCAGGGAGTCGCCGACCTCGCGGGCGAAGCCCATCTCGTGGGTGACCACGACCATGGTCATGCCGTCGAGGGCGAGCTGCTTCATGACCTCCAGGACCTCGCCGACGAGCTCGGGGTCCAGGGCGGAGGTCGGCTCGTCGAACAGCATCAGCGCGGGCTCCATGGCGAGGGCCCGCGCGATCGCGACCCGCTGCTGCTGCCCGCCGGACAGCTGCGCCGGGTAGCTGCTCACCTTGTCGCCGAGCCCGACCCGGGTCAGCAGGGCGACGGCCCGTTCCCGGACCTGCGCCTTCGGCTGCCTCTTCACCCGGCAGGGCGCCTCCATGACGTTCTCCAGCGCCGTCATGTGGGGGAAGAGGTTGAACCGCTGGAACACCATGCCGATCTCGCGGCGCTGGGCGGCGACCTCCCGGTCGCGCAGCTCGTAGAGCTTGCCGCCCTTCTCCCGGTAGCCGACGAGGTGGCCGTTCACCCACAGCCGTCCCGCGTTGATCTTCTCCAGGTGGTTGATGCAGCGCAGGAACGTCGACTTGCCGGACCCGGACGGCCCGACGACGCACATCACCTCGCCGGGCTTGACCTCCAGGTTGATGCCCTTGAGCACCTCCAGGCGGCCGAACGACTTGTGCACCGCCTCGGCCTTGACCATCAGCCCGCCGCTCTCGACCGCCGGCTCCGGGACGCCGGGGGCGTCGCCCACGATGTCCTCGCCTCCGCTCACTGGCCGCCTCCTCCGCCGCGGAAGCGGAACCGCTGCCTGGCGTCCGCCCCCTTGCTGGTGCCCCTGCTGTAGTGCCGCTCCAGGTAGTGCTGCCCGATCATCATGAGCGAGGAGATGAGCAGGTACCACAGGCAGGCCATCACCAGCATTGGAATGATCTTGTAGGTGCTGGCGTAGATGGTCTGCGCCGTGAAGGTCAGCTCCGAGTACGGGATGGCCACGACGAGCGAGGTGTTCTTCAGCATCGAGATCGCCTCGTTGCCCGTCGGCGGGACGATGACGCGCATCGACTGCGGCAGCACGATCCGCCGCATCGTCTGCATCCGGGACATGCCGAGCGCGCTCGCGGCCTCCTGCTGGCCCTCGTCCACCGACAGGATGCCGGCCCGGACGATCTCGGCCATGTAGGCGGCCTCGTTGAGGATCAGCCCCAGCGACGCCGCGATCGCGGCGTTGACCAGCTCCTGCGTCTTCCACGTTTCGAACTCGGGTCCGAACGGGATGCCGATCCCGACCGTCGGGAACAGCGAGCCGATCGCACCCCAGATGAGCAGCTGCGTGTAGAGCGGCGTGCCGCGGAAGAACCACAGGTACACCCAGGCCGCGCCGCTGAGCAGGGGGTTGGCCGACAGCCGCATCAGCGCGAGCACGATGCCGAGCACGACGCCGCCGACCATGGCGGCCAGGGTGAGCCAGACGGTGTTCCGGACGCCCTTGAGCACCGGATCCGAGAACAGGTACTTCCACTGCTCCGCCCAGTCCAGCGCCTTGCTGGTCAGCAGGAAGTGGATGAACATGGCGACCAGCACGAGGACGACCGCCGCCCCGAGCCAGCGGCCCGGATGCCGGACCGGGACGGCCTTGATCGCCTCAGGCCGTCCCTTCTCGACGTCGTTGTCGACCGTCATGCGATCAGCTCTGCGCCCCGTTGATCTTCGGGTCGGTGATCGCGCCGGTCTCCACACCGGCATCGGTGAGGATCTTCTTGTAGGTGCCGTCCGCGATCAGCGCCTTCAGCGCGGCCTGGATGGCCTCCTTGAACTGGCCGGAGTTCTTGCCGATCGCATAGCCGTAGGGGGCGGTGTCGTAGGTCTGGCCGATGATCTGCAGCTTGCCGCCGGTCTTCTTCACCGCGTCGCCGACGATGGGCGAGTCGGCGGCCATGCCGTCGACCTTGCCCGCCACCAGGTCGTTGTTGACCTCGGTCTGCTGCTTGCGCACGACGGGCTTGATGGCCGGCTTGCCCGCGTCGGTGCACTTCTTGCTGCGCGCCTTGAGGTCGTCGACCTGAACGGTGCCCTGCTGGACGCCGATGGACTTGCCGCAGGCGTCGTCGGGGTTGACGCCCTTCGGGTTGCCCTTCAGCACGGCCCAGGTGGTCCCGGCCGAGTAGTAGGTGACGAAGTCGACGGCCCCCTCCCGCTCCTTGGTGTCGGTGAAGGACGAGACGCCGACCTCGTACTTGCCGGACTGGACGCCCGGGATGATCGTGTCGAAGCCCGCGTTGCTGTACTCGGTCTTCAGGCCGAGCTTGGCCGCGACGGCGTTGAAGAGGTCGACGTCCCAGCCGACGATCTTCTGCGACGCCGGGTCGACGGACTCGTTGGGCGGGTACGAGGCGTCGGTGCCGATCGAGATCTTCCCGTCGCTCTTGATGGCGGCCGGGACCATCGCCGCGAGCTTGCTGTCCACGCTCGTGTTCGAGGCCGCGGAGCCCGAGTCGCCCGAGTCGTTGCTGTCGCCGCATGCGGACAGCGCGAGCGCGCCCGTCAGTACGAGCGCGCTCGCCGCGACGGCGCGGCGGCGCAGAGAACCGGTGATCACTGGTCCCCCTCCAGGTGGTTTCGTCGGATCCGCGTAGATCCGAAGGTCAGGTGCACAGTTTGGCGTACAACGTCCCTGATCTGGATAAAGGGTGCGAAACAATCACGCAACGAGGCAGCCCCAGATCAATATGCGTTCACCGGGGTATGCCCCACGCAACGCGACGGACCGGACACGGTGTGGGCACGGTCACGTGACGGTCACCACCCACCCCGGCCACGGGAGGGGCACCACCCCGTGTGGCACAATCAGACAACGGGTGACCCCCGTGCGTCGCGAGATACCACCGGGTGACCGGCCACCACACCACACCACCACCCGCGGCGGCATCGCAAGAAAGCCAACTTTCACTGACAGGGGTCGCTGTGGCTGCTGAGCCCATTCCCACCGAACCGCCCTCACTGGACGACGATCCGGCGTTCCCGCTGCACCGCGGCGGCAAGCTCGAGATGCGCTCGACCATCCCCGTCCGCAACAAGGACGACCTCTCGCTGGCCTACACGCCGGGCGTCGCCCGCGTGTGCACCGCGATCGCAGACAACCCCGAACTGGCCTACGACTACACCTGGACCTCCAAGGTCGTCGCGGTCGTGACCGACGGCACCGCCGTGCTCGGCCTCGGCGACATCGGCCCGGCCGCGTCCATGCCGGTCATGGAGGGCAAGTCCCTGCTGTTCAAGGAGTTCGCGAACGTCGACTCCGTGCCGATCGCGCTGAGCTGCACCGGCGTCGACGAGATCGTCGACACCGTGATCCGGATGGCCCCGAGCTTCGGCGGCATCAACCTGGAGGACATCAGCGCCCCCCGCTGCTTCGAGATCGAGGACCGGTTGCGCGCCGCCCTCGACATCCCCGTCTTCCACGACGACCAGCACGGCACCGCCATCGTCGCGCTCGCCGCCCTCACCAACGCGGCGCGCTACGTCGGCAAGCCGCTGTCGGAGCTGCGCGCGGTCGTGGCGGGCGCGGGCGCGTCCGGCATCGCGGTCTCGCAGATCCTGATCGAGGCGGGCATCGGCGACATCGCCCTGTCCGACAGCAAGGGCATCATCCACGAGGGGCGCGACGGGCTGAACCCCGTCAAGGAGCGCATCGCGGCGATCACCAACCGCTCGCACCTGAAGGGCTCCACGGAGGAGGCGCTGCGCGGCGCCGACGTGTTCATCGGCCTGTCCGGCAGCACCGTCCACGAGTCGTGCGTCGCCACGATGTCGGAGAACGCGATCGTCTTCGCGCTCTCCAACCCCACTCCGGAGGTCCACCCGGAGGTCGCCCGGCGGCACGCCAAGGTCGTCGCGACCGGCCGCAGCGACTTCCCGAACCAGATCAACAACGTGCTGGCGTTCCCGGGCATCTTCCGCGGCGCGCTGGACGTCCGGGCCCACACCATCACCGAGGGGATGAAGCTGGCCGCGGCGAACGCCCTGGCCGACATCGTCGGCGACGACCTGACCGCCGACTACGTCATCCCCGGCCCCTTCGACGACCGGGTGGCCCCCGCCGTCACGGCCGCGGTCGCCGCGAAGGCCCGCGAAGAGGGCGTCGCCCGCATCTGACCTTCCGACGGCCCGTGTCCCGCCCGGGACACGGGCCGTTCAGGACGGTTCGACGTGGTTGTTCTCCCACGCCCAGGTGACGATGCCGACCCGGTTGCGCACCCCCAGTTTGGTCTGGATGCCCGACAGGTGGCTCTTGACGGTACTGAGCGAGATGAACAGCTCGGCGGCGATCTCCTGATTGGTCCGGCCTCGCGCCAGGGCCCGGACGACTTCGAGTTCGCGGTCCGACAGGGGCGGGGGCCGCACGGCGCGCGGCGGGGCCGAGGCGGCCGCCAGGTGCCGCAGCAGCCGGACGGTGACGGCGGGCGAGACCAGCGCCTCGCCGTTGTGGGCGGCGCGGACCGCCTCGACGAGCAGCGCGGGTCCGGCGTCCTTGAGGACGAAGCCGACCGCGCCGCCGCGCAGCGCCCCGTACACGTACTCGTCCAGGTCGAAGGTGGTGACCACGACGACCCGCATCGGGTCGGGCACCCGCGGGCCGGCCAGCGCCCGGGTCACCGCGATGCCGTCGAGCCGGGGCATCCTGATGTCGACCAGGCACACGTCCGGGCGCAGCCGACGCGCCAGGTCGACCGCCTCGGCCCCGTCGGCCGCCTCCGCGACGACGCTGATGTCGGGCTGGTCCTCCAGGATCAGCCGCAGCCCTCGGCGGATCATCGCCTGGTCGTCGGCGAGCAGGACCGAGATCGTCATTTGGGCTCCCCCGCGGGGACGGGAAGCTCCGCCCGCACGGACCAGCCGCCGCCGGGCCGCGGTCCGGCGCGCAGCGAGCCGCCGAGCGATTCGACGCGTTCACGCATGCCGATCAATCCGTAACCGCCGCGATGCGGGTGCCGGGCCGGGGCCGCCGGGGCGTCGTCGGCGACCTCGACGGTGACGCCGCCCGGGGCCTGCTCGACGGTGACCGTGACGGACCGGGCCCCGGGCGCGTGCCGCAGCACGTTCGTCAGCGCCTCCCGGGCGACGCGGTACACGGTGGTGGTCACCTCAGGCGGCCACTGGGCGTCCGCGGCCCCGTCCGGCATGCTCAGCCGCACCTCCGGGCCCTGCCGGCGGAAGCGCTCCACCAGCGCGCCCAGGCGCTCCGTCCCCGGGGACGCCGGCGCCGCGTCGTCGGCATCGCGCAGCAGACCGACGACCCGCCGCATCGCGGCCAGGGCCTCGGTGCCCGCCGCCTCCATCTCGCCGAGGTACTCGCCCACCTGCTCCGGGTTCCGTCGCGCGACCACCTGGGCGCCCTGCGCCTGGACCACCATGCCCGTGATGTGGTGGGCCACGACGTCGTGCAGCTCCCGGGCCAGCTCCAGCCGCTCGTCCCGGCGGACCTCCTCGGCCACCCGGCGCGCCCGCGCGTCCAGGAGCCGCAGCGGGAGCCCGGCGCCGACGGCGGCCAGCCAGACCAGGCCGTCCAGCGCCGTCAGCGCCGCGAGGCCGCCGGACGGGGTGCCGGCGGCGAGCTGACCGGCGATGATCAGCACGGGTCCGGCGGCCGCGACGGCGGCGGCCCGCACCGGCGCGAGGGTCCGGAGGGCGGAGCCGGTCAGCACCGCCAGCCCCAGGGTCATCGCCGGGCTGGGCTCGGCGGGAAGGTCGGGGCCGGCCAGGCGGACGAGGACGGCCGCCGCCGCGAGGCCGAACCCGGCGACCGCCGGCCAGAGCGGCCTGCGCAGCCCCAGCAGCGCGGGGACGCACACCACCGCCGCGGAGACGGCGCCCGGCACCCAGTACCAGCCGCCCCAGGTCTGCGCGATGGCGGCGGCCTGCACGGCGATCGCCGCGAGGAACACGGCGGCGAGCCCTGCCACGGAGGCGCCCCGGCCCCATCCACCCGGAACGGTCACGCCGACGAGGCTATCCCCGCTCCGACCGGCGCCGCATGCGGACGGATCGCCGCCGGGGGCGTCCCGGGCGCGGCCCGCCCCTACCACCGCGGCCGGCCGGTCGGCGGCGACCCGGCCCCCGGCGCCCCGGACCGCCGGACGAGGTCGACCGCGCGGAGCGCCGACCCCGCGACGAACCCGCCGACCACCAGCAGCGTGGCCAGGGCCATCGGGGCGGTGGGCCCGGCGGACCAGCCGAAAGCGGTGACCGCGGCACCGCCCGCGGCGACGGCGACCGCCGATGGCACCGGCAGCGACCTGAGCGAGGAGCCGATGAGCACGGCGAGGGCCAGGGCCGTCGTGGGCGACGGCTCCCGCGGCAGGTCGGCCGCCAGGGACCCCGCCACGGCACCGGCCGCCACGACCAGGCCCGCGACCGGGGGCCACGCCCTTCGCCGCCCGCGCAGCAGCGCCAGCCCGCACACCACCGCGGAGACGGCGGTGGTGTATAGCCAGTAGGCACCGCCCCAGCTGCGGATGAGCATGTACGCGGTGAAGGCGGCGCCCAGGGCGAACACCACACCCAGCCCCGCGTTGACCAGCACGTCCGTTTTCGCCGGAGACCCGCCGGCACCATCCTGATGACCGTTCGCATGCGACATGGGAGACCTGGTTTCGCTGTCGGGGATCGGTCGCTTCACGCGCGCCGGACGCGCCGCAGAGCGACCGCGGTGAGGAGCGCGCCGAGCACCAGGTACAGCCCGGTCTCGGCCAGTTGGAAGCCCCAGTAGCGGTCGCTGGGCTGGTACTCGACGTCGACGTGCAGGTCGAGTGCGGCCAGGCACACGGCGGCGTCGCCGAACGTGCCGCCGGCGCCGGTCTTCGGCGGGGTGTCGAGGCACGCGTTGAACTTGCTCCCGCTGAGCGTCCGCCCGTCCGCGGTGCGCAGCGGGCTGGTCTCGCTGATCCACGCGTCCGGGGCGCCGGGCACCTGGAGGCCGCCGATGACGGGGGCGCCGGTGATGCTGCCCAGGTTCTTGGCCTGGTTGATGGCCTGCGCGGTCATCGGCAGGGCCGTCTTCTCGGACGGCATGAGGTGCGGGCGCACCAGGTTCGGCACGGCGAACTGGACGGCGATGAAGACGACGCCCGTGATGGCCATCGCCGGGAGCGTCCGGCGGACGAGCAGGCCGATGGTGGTGCCGAGAGCGAAGGAGAGGAGGGCGTAGCCGACCGGGGCGATGTTGCGGGCGCCGAACTCGATCGTCCCGAACCGGTCGGCGGCGACCTCGTCGTAGGGGGCGGCGGCCCAGGTGAGCAGCAGGGCGGCCAGGCCGGCCACGACCACCGCGGCCAGGCCGACGAACGCCATCCTGGCGATCAGCCAGCGGCGGCGCGTCACGCTCTGGTTCCACACCAGCCGGTGGGTGCCGAGTTCCAGTTCCCGGGCGACCAGCGGCGCTCCCCAGAACGCGCCGATGACGACGGCGATCAACTGGAGTCCGGCGGCGAGGAACAGCAGCGTGTTCCGGTAGGCCCCCTGGAACTGGACGGCGGCCTGCGCGCAGCCGGCCGGGTCGGTGCACCGGGACCGGTAGGCGTCGTGCGCGTCCCGGATGTCCACGCCCAGGTAGAGCAGATAGGCGGCGATCAGGACGAGCCCGGCCGCACCGGCGATCGCCTGGAGGCGGAACTGCCGCCAGTTCAACCAGATCATCGTGCTCCCTCCCGTTCCCGACCGGCGGGCGCGTTCGCCCGCGACATGTACGCGAGCACCAGCTCTTCGAGCCTGACGGGCTCGGCCCGGAGCGGCAGCCCCGCGGGCGGGAGGCCGGTGCGCACGATCGCGCCGCCGTGCTCGGCCCGGACGACCTCGACGCCCGCGGGCAGCGGGCCGAGGTCGCCGCCGGGCGCGACCAGCCGGTGGTGGCCGGCCAGCAGGTCCCGGACGTCGCCGGCCACCTGGACCCGCGAGTCGCACAGCACGATGAGGTAGTCGCAGACCTGCTCGATGTCGCCGAGCAGGTGCGACGACAGCACGGCGCTCGCGCCCAGCTCCGCGACGAACTCCATCAGGTTCGCCAGGAACCCCTGCCGCGCCAGCGGGTCGAGCGCCGCGGCCGGCTCGTCGAAGATCAGCAGTTCGGGCCGCTTGGCGGCGGCGACGGTCAGCGCCAGCTGCGCGCGCTGTCCGCCCGACAGCCGTCCCGCCTTCTGCTCCGGGTTCAGCCCGACCTGCCCGATGCGCCGTTCGGCCAGCCCCCGGTCCCAGGACGGGTTCAGGCGCGCCCCCATGCGCAGGTGG
Organism: Actinomadura sp. NPDC000600; assembly: GCF_040492135.1. Lineage (NCBI taxonomy): Bacteria > Bacillati > Actinomycetota > Actinomycetes > Streptosporangiales > Thermomonosporaceae > Actinomadura > Actinomadura sp. NPDC000600. The sequence goes on along the minus strand of NZ_JBEUPD010000029.1, from coordinate 57,590 downwards.
TCGGCCACGCTGAACGACGGGTACACCGGGGTGTTCTGGGCCACGAACCCGACCCTGGCCAGATGCGCGGCGCTCGCCGCCGGCCTGGACCCGAGGACGCGCAGCGAGCCCGACGTCGGCTCCAGCAGCCCGCAGGCCAGGTTCAGCAGCGTCGACTTGCCGGCCCCGTTCGGGCCCACCAGGCCCACGACGCGACCGGCCGGAACGCGCAGGTCGACGCCGCTCAGCGCCGCCCTGCGTCCGTATCTCTTCGTCAGTCCCTCGGCGTGCAGCATCGGGACCGGATCTTCGATTGGCATGCCGGAATCGTCGGCGACGGCGCCGCCTCGGATCACCGGCCCAAAGCACGGTTCACGCCCGCGGCGGTCGTACTTTCGGCCGGTTCGACGCCGTGGCTCAGCGGAACGGGGGTCCGGTCACCCCGCCGGCCGCCGGGCCGGGCGCACGCGCGGGCGGGGCCAGTAGCGGCCCACGACCCGCCCCACGACGAGGTCGTCGGGGACGGGGCCGAAGTCCCAGCTGTCGCGGCGGCCGCGGGCGCGCTGGTTGTCGCTCTCCAGCCACCATCCGTCCCCGGAGCGGTGCGAGACGCGTTTGACGATGAGCAGTTCGCGCCGTTCCGGGTGCTCCGCCACGACCACGTCGCCCGGGGCTGGGCGGGCACCGGTCCGGACGACGAGCCAGTCCCCCGGGCGCAGGCCCGGGAGCATCGAGTCGCCGGTGACCTCCACGGTCGCCAGCCTGCGCGCGGCGGCCACCGCGAGCGCCGCGGCTCCGGCGAGGGCGCACAGCGAACGGTGGCGGGGGGTCCGGAGCCGCATGGTCCTCCTCGTCGGCCCGCATACTTCGGCGGGCGGCGGTCACAACACTGCTGGAGAGGTTCCGGGCCGGACGGCCCGGGTCTTAGGCCGAATTACCGAGCGCCCTGCCCGGACGGGCCCCGGGGCACAAGGGTAATGTCGGTGACCTGAGCATGATCCGCAACGAGGGAAGGGAATCGCAGGTGTTGCTCAAGCTTCTGCGCCCGAAGACCACGGTGTCTGCGCACTGCGACCTGCCGTGCGGCGTCTACGACCCGGCGCAGGCCCGGATCGAGGCCGAGTCCGTGAAGGCGATCATTGAGAAGTACGCCGCCAACGAGGACCCGGAGTTCCGCGCCCGGGCGATCCTGATCAAGGAGCAGCGCTCGCAGCTGGTCAAGGAGCACCTCTGGGTGCTGTGGACCGACTACTTCAAGCCGCCGCACTTCGAGAAGTACCCGCAGCTGCACCAGCTGTTCAACGAGGCCACCAAGCTCGCCGGCGCCTCGGGCACCAAGGGCAGCATGGACGCCAAGGCGGCCGACGACCTGCTCGCGAAGATCGCCGAGATCGACAAGATCTTCTGGGAGACCAAGCAGGCCTGACCGCCTCCAGGTCATCGCGAGGGCCGTCCGCCTCCGGACGGCCCTCGCGGCATGCCAGGGCCGCGGCAGTGTTCAGGAGGCCGTCATGTGGGCGGCGCGGGCCGCCAGGGCGTCCAGGACCTCGGTGTGCCGGGCGTCGACGCTGATCTCCATGGTGAGCGCGCCGCCGGCGGCGGTCACGGCGAAGGTGAAGAACGAGCAGCAGCCCGTCTCCCGGGCGGCGAGTTCGGCGGCCCGCGCGGCCAGGCGCGGTTCGGGGCGCAGCTCCATCCGCACCCTGCTCGGCCCGGCGGGCCGCACGGCGGTCACCGCCTCGGCGAACAGCGCGTCGAACTCGGTCACCCGCAGCGGCCGCTCGGCGGTCGGCAGCGCGCACGCCTGCGGAGCCCATCCCTGGTCGTCCGGCAAGGCCGGTACCTGCTGAAGTTCCATGGCCCGAACGTAAGCCCGTACCTCGGTACCGGATGCAACCCCGGCCCGGGCGCCGCCCCTCAGCCGGCGGAGGGGCGGGCGGCGCGGGTGAGGGCGTCGCCGGTGAGCCGGTAGACCGTCCACTCGCCCTGGGGGGTGGCGCCGAGGGCCTCGTAGAACCCGATCGCCGGCTCGTTCCAGTTCAGGACGGACCATTCGACGCGACCGTAGCCGCGGTCGTCGGCGATGCGGGCCAGCTCGGTGAGGAGCGTCTTGCCGTAGCCGTGGCCGCGGTACTCCGGCTCGACGAACAGGTCTTCCAGGTAGATGCCGTGCGTGCCGTTCCACGTGGAGAACGTGAGGAACCACACGGCGAACCCGACGACCCGGCCGTCATGCTCGGCGACGTGGGCGAAGACCTTGGGGTCGTCGCCGAACAGGCGGTCGTGCAGCTGCTCCTCGGTCGCCTTCACCTCGTGGAGGGCCCGTTCGTAGTCCGCCAGCTCGCGGATCAGCCGCAGGATGTCCGGGACGTCGGCGGGTGTCGCGTAACGAATCACAGGGGCAGGCTATTCGAGCGGCGGCAGTGCGGCGGCGGGGTCGGCCCACCGGTCGTTCGGGACGAGCGGGTACCAGCCCGGGCGCCCGGGGTCGCGGTCGTAGGCGTAGCCGCCGAGCTCCCTGTACAGCTCCGCGTACTCGGCCAGCTTGTCGCGGTCCAGGCCGACGCCGAGGCCGGGGCCCGACGGGACCGGGATCCTGCCGCCCTCGTAGCGCATCGGGCCGCCCTCGATCACGTCGTCGGCGAGGTGGTGGTAGTGCGCGTCGGCGGCGTAGGTGAGGTTGGGCAGGACGGCGCCGAGGTGCAGCATGGTGGCGAGCTGGATGCCGAGCTCGCCGGAGGAGTGCACGGCGACGCCGATCTGGAACGTCTCGCACACGCCGGCGGCCTTCACGCACGGCCGGATGCCGCCCCAGAACGTGGTGTCGAGCAGGACGACGTCCGCGCTGCGGCGCAGCACGTTCGCGGCGAGCTGCTCGAAGTTGACGACGACGGTGTTGGTGGCGAGCGGGACGTTCACGCGCTCGCGGACGAGCCGCAGCCCCTCCAGCCCGAGGACGGGGTCCTCCAGGTAGTCGTTGGGGAGGTCCTCGATGGCCTTGCCGAAGCGGAGGCCCTCCTCCAGGCTCAGCACGGAGTTCGGGTCGTAGCGGAAGCGGTCGCCCGGGAACGCCTCGGCGAGCGCCTTGTAGCACTCCAGCTCGTGGCCCGGCGGGAACACGCCGCCCTTCAGCTTGTGGACGGTGAAGCCGTGCGCCTCCTTGAGCGCGCGGGCGTGCTCGACGAGCTGCTCGGGGGTGCGGACCTCCGGCGAGCCCCCGGCGCCCGGGTAGCGGTAGAACAGGTAGGACGCGAACGGGACGGAGTCGCGGATGCGGCCGCCGAGCAGGTCGTGCACCGGGACGCCGAGGTGCTTGCCGACGAGGTCGAGGCAGGCGAACTCGATGGCGGCGAGCATCTGGGTGCGGTTGTTGTAGAGGCTCGCCGTCGGGTTCGCGATCTTGAAGCGGAGCGTCTCCAGCTCGAACGGGTCGTGGCCCTCCAGGTGCGGGGCGAGGGCCTGGAACGCGGCCTCGGCGCTCTGCCCGCCGCCGCCCATCTCGCCGAGCCCGACCAGTCCGTTGTCGGCCTCGACCTCGACGATCGTCCGGACGAAGCGGCCCCAGTGGGCGCCGTTGCTGTGCAGGAGGGGCGCCTCCAGCGGCACGGTGACCGTGGTGGCGCGGATGCCTGTGATCTTCATGTGTCCCCGATCCGTACTCAACGCCGAACCGTGACGGTGGCGACGCCGCAGGCGGGCAGCCGCACCGTCATGGTGCCGTCCCGGACGGGCAGCTCCGCCGGGTCACGCTCCAGACCGCCGCTCAGCAGGGCGCTCGCGGCGCCCGGCACGTGCAGGCCCGTCTCGACCGGGCCGGCGGCGAGCGACTGGAGCCGGACGGCCAGGCCGTCGCCGTCGCGCGCGCGGCCGACGGAGGTGACGAGCACGTCCGGGTCGTCCACGCGCAGGAAGGTTCCCGAGTCGGCCGCGGGCATGTCGCCGGTGGCGAGGGTGGCGACGAACGGGTCGGTGATCCCGGCGGCCGTGCGGGCGCCGAGCCGGCGGCCCGAACCCGCCGCGCCGGACGCGAACGCGTACCGGAAGGTGGTCTCGCCCTGCTGCTGGGACGGGAAGTTGGTGTCCCAGATGTTGTTCAGCGCCCACGAGTAGACGGTGCCGTCCTCGTTGTCGAGCGTGGGCGGGAACGGCGCGTAGGGCATGTGGATGGAGCCGAACTGGACGAGCGGCGCCTCCAGCGTGGCCCACGCGACGGTCAGGTCGGGGTCCTCGAACGCGACCCAGTGCCGGATCGGGCGCATGTGCTCCGCCGATCCCGGGACGCTCGGGACGCCGGTGCCGCCGACGCCGCCGGTCAACTCCCAGGCGGCGGGCGGGCCGTCCACGGCGAAGGGGAAGGCGAAGAAGACCGCCTCCTTGGCCGCGGTGGGCTGCTTGCCGAGCTGGTAGCGGACGTCCACGCGCGGCACCCCGGCGTACAGGTCGATGGTCGTGCGCAGCCAGTCGACGCCCTTTCCGTGCAGCTCCACGACGAGCCGCTCCCCGGCAGGGGTGCGGGTGCACTCGGTGACGGTGGCGTGGGTGGCGACGGCCCGGTCGCCGAGCATCGTCTTGTCGTGCACGAGCATGTGCCCGGACATGTGGTTGAAGTGCGGCGCGGTCGCGTACCGGTCGTAGACGTACTGCCCGAACCCGGCGACGGAGTCGGCGTTCACCAGCTCCCTGCCCGCGGTCTTGTCGAAGACGGAGCCGATGTGCCCTTCGCGGACGTCGTAGGACACCCGGTAGAACTCGTTCTCGATCGTCCCGCCGAGGCCGAGGTCGGCCGGCTCCGGCGCCGCCGCCTCGGCCCGGACGACGTCCACGCGGACGTACCCGTGGCCGGGGACGTCCGGGACCACCGCCTCCAGGTGGCGGCCGATGGGGCGGGTGGGCCACTCGTCCGGGTCGACCTCCTCCTCGCGGTGCGGGACGGGTTCGCCGGTGCGGGCGTCCACGAGCGCGATGGGCACGTCCACGGCGACGATGTCGCGGGGCAGGAACGCGCGGGCCGCGTCGGTGCGGGCGGCGGTGCCGGGGTTGACGACGAGGAACGAGGCGAGCGCGCCGGGCGAGGCGCCGAACGTCGCGCCGATCCGCCGCGCGCCGGCCTGGAGGAGGTCGAGCGCGTCGTCGTGGGCCTGGTAGCCGACCTGGGACTTGCGGGTCCACTGGAGGCCGCCTGAGTCGCCGCCCTCCTCGGCGTCCTCCCACGGGTTGGCGGCGCCCCAGGTGTGCTCGTCGAACAGCGCGGCCCGGTCGTAGGCCTCGTCGATCGCCCTGGTGGCCGTGAGGGAGGCGCCGGTGCGCTCGCCGCTGCGCTCGTCGGCGAGGGCGTGCAGCGTCTCGGCGGCCCGCAGGACGTTCTGCGCCCGCCGGACGTAGCCGAGCGGCCGGGCGCCGGAGCCGAGGCCGTCGGCCCACCAGTCCGTCCAGTCGCCCTCGTGGGTCTGGAGCCGGTCGCCGTGGTGCTCCTCGACGTACTCGAAGAAGTCGGCGTTGGTCGCCATCCGCAGCCGCGGGTACGCCCAGGTCTCGTTCCAGCGGTGCGCGATGTCGGCGGGGACGATCGACGGCCCGGCGTTGTCGGCGTGCGCGCCCTGGACGCGCAGGTGGACGGCGTCCAGGAAGTCGGGGTCCTTGGCGGCGCCGACCTGGCCGGGCGCGGCGTACCAGCCGAACGTCCCGGGCCCGTAGGGGTAGGGCCGGTCGGCGAGGGAGCCGAGGTAGCGGGGCAGCAGGTCCTCGGCGAGGTCGTAGCCGTCGACGAGCCCGACCGTGTTGCCCTCCATGTAGGCCATGCCGTGCGGGGTGTCGGTGAACCAGACGATCAGCTCGCCGCCGCCCGGCGACCGCCACCGGAACGGGCGGGCGAGCCGGTCGCCGCCCGTGATGTACGGGACGGAGCGCCCGGCCCAGTTGTGCGCGGCGGCGAGGTACCGGACGCCCGCCGCGTTCAGGGCGTCCACCGTCCCGACGACCGCGCCCGGGATGTCGGTGTGCATCGCCGACCGGACCTCGATGCCGTACTCGCGCCGCAACTGCTCCACGAAGCGGAGCTGCCGGTACAGCTCCTCCGTCGAGCAGGCCTCCGTGTGCAGCTGCATCGGGAACGCGGTGACCTCGATGTGGCCCGCGCGGGCCCGCTCGGCGAACTCGGCCACCTGGTCCTCGGGACGGGTGGCGAGCCAACGCAGGGCGGGCATGGACGACTCGACCGACCAGCGGAACCGCGCGTCGTCCGGGCGCCCGTCGGTCTCCCGCGCCAGCCGCAGCGCCGCGTCGAGGTAGTCGAGGTGATGCCGCAGGACGGTGCCCTGCGTGTCGGTGTAGCCGATGTCGAGATGCGAGTGGTGGACGACGAAGACGTTCCACTTGCGCTGCGGGGTGACGTCGAGCGGCGCCGCCCCGACAAGCCCGCCGGAGTCGCGCACCTCCAGGGTCAGCCGGCGGGGCCCGTCCACCTCGGGGACGAGCAGCGTGACGACCCCACCCTCGACCGCCGCCGAGGCGACCTCGGCGTCACCGTCCTTGAGGGCCACCTTCACAGGGCCGCCCCCGGACAGCGTCAGCCGGACGGCCTGGAGGAGCGCACCGCCCTCGTCCCGCCTGAACAGCGGCAGCACCGCAGCGCGCACCGACAGCCCGCGCACGGCGAGCACCTCAGTGGAGGTGTCCTGGCGCAGCGCGTCACGGATCCCGTCATAGTCGGGCGAGCCAAGACTCGCCTGAAGTAGACGACTCGTCATCGTTATGCGTCAATCTCTCTTTCGGGAGCCTTCAGAACTGGGCGAGCGTTAGGCCGCGGGTGAAGAGGCGTTGGGTCGCCAGGAAGAGCACGACGGTCGGTAGGGAGACCACCAGGCCGGCGGCCAGCGCGATCGGCACGGGGGTGCCGGCGTAGACGTCGGTGGTCAGCGCGGACAGTTCGGCCCACACGGGCCGGACGGTCTCCGACTGCGAGAGCGTCAGGCCGAACAGCAGGTCGTTCCAGACGAAGGTGAACTCCAGGATGAACACGGCGGCGAGGGCCGCCGCCGACAGCGGCAGGTAGATCCGCCAGAAGATCCGGAAGGTGGACGCGCCGTCCAGCCGGGCCGCCTCGAAGATCGACACGGCGACGTTGCCGAAGAAGTTGCGCATCACCAGGGCGGCCAGCGGCACGTTGACCGCCGAGTAGATGATGATCAGCCCGAGGTGGCCGTCGTACAGCGCCACCTTGCTGTAGCCGACGAACAGCGGCACCAGGAGCATCTGGAACGGCACGACCGTCCCGGCGAAGATCACCACGAACCAGGCGAAGCCGTGCCTGAGTCGCAGCACCACGATCGCGTATCCGGCGAGCGCCCCCATCAGGACGGCCAGCGCGGGCGAGACGACGCTGTACAGCAGGGTGCTGAGCAGGGTGTCGCCCACGGCGGTCCGGTCCCAGGCCTGCGCGATGTTGTCGAGCAGGCCGATGGAGGACGGCGGCCTCACCGCGTCCGACGGGTCGTAGTCGCGGGCGGGCCGGAGCGCGTTCGCGACGATCAGGTAGGTGGGGAAGAGCCACACCAGGCCCAGCACCGCCAGCACGGCCCGGCGCACGTGGACCAGTTTCGCTCCGTTCATCGCGGCGTCTCCTCCCTGCTCGCCTGGCGGCGCAGGTACACGTACGAGGCGAGTCCCGTGACGGTGGTGAGCAGCACCGCGACCGCGGACCCGTAGCCGTACTCGTTGGCGACGAACACGTCCCGGTACATGGTCACGGCGAGGGTCTCGGACGAGCGTCCGGGCCCGCCCTGCGTCATCACCCACACGATGTCGAAGTTCTTCAGCCCGGCGACGAGCGCGAGGCCGAACACGACGGTGGTGATCGGGCGCATCAGCGGCCAGACGACGTGCCGGAACATCGACCATCCGGACGCGCCGTCGATGCGGGCGGCCTCGATCGGCCCCTTCGGGATCGACTGGAGGCCGACGACGAACAGCAGCATGTTGACGCCGAGCTGCTGCCACGTCCACACCACGATCATCGCGATGGTGTTGCGGGGGCCGTCCTGCAGGAACGCGGTGTCGCCGCCCGGCATGCCGAGCAGGGTCAGGATCTGGTTCGCCATCCCGTCCGGCTGCAGGATGAATCCCCAGATCACGCCGAGACCGGCGCCGGACATCGCGTACGGCAGCAGGAACGGCAGCCGGAACCACGCGCCGCGCTTGAGGTCGTAGGAGAGGACGGCGACGAGCAGTCCGAGCCCCACCGGCAGGACGACGGTTCCGACGACCCACAGCAGCGTGTTGCGGATCGACGTGACGAGCGCATCGTCCTCAAGGAGCCGCTTGTAGTTGTCCAGGCCGGTGAACTCGGGTGAGGCGAGGCCGTCGTAGCTGGTGAAGCTCAGGTACGCCGTCCACAGGAACGGCAGGTAGAGCAGGACGGCGACGAACAGTACGGCGGGCGAGATGTAGACGTGCCGGAACCGGCCGTGCAGCGCGAACCCCTTGCCGGGGCGGGCGCCGGACGCCTTGCGGGGGCCGCCGCCCGCGGGGGGCGCCACCGCCGGCCCGGGACGGTCGGCGGTGGCCTTATTCGTGCTCATGGATCAGTGCGACTTCCAGTAGTCCTCGTTCACCTTCTGGATGCTCTTGAGGACGTCCATGTAGGTCTCCGGCTTGTTGAGGAACTTGTCGAAGCCGCTGAGCGCCTCGGTGAGCACGGGGGCGGGCGCGGCCTCGAAGTAGCGCAGGACCAGCCGGTTGCCGTCGGAGGCGGCCTCCTTGGTGACCTTGTCCAGCTCGGGGTCGGCGACCTTGACCTTCGGGTTGCCGGACACGTCGCCGCGCGCGTTCGCCCACTTCTCCTGCGCGGCGGGAGTGATCCACCACTTGAGGTACTTGGTGCTCGCGGCGGGGTCGGGGGCCTTGCGCAGCGAGCACAGCGGGCCGCTCTCGAACACCAGCGACCGCTTCGGCAGCGCCGGGTCCACGTTCGGGATGAAGAAGAACCCGTAGTCCGTCCCCTGCTTGAGGCCGCGCTGGGTCATGCTCGTGTTGAACCACGTCCCGTTGATGACCATGGCCGCGTCGCCGGACTTGAAGTGGTCGGCGGGGTCGGCCTTGTCGCCGGGCTTGCTGAACCACCCGGCGTCGATCATCGACTTCCAGCGCTCCATCGCCTTCACGACGCCGGGGTCGGTGTAGGACGCCTGGCCCTTCGACAGCCGCTCGTACAGGTCGGGGTCGGTGCCGGCGAGGATCTGCTCGAACCAGGCGAAGGAGAACAGCGACGTGGGGGTGGTCTGGTTGAAGGGCACCTGCCCCTTCGACTTGAGCGTCTGCGCGGTCTTCTCCAGCTCCGCCCACGTCGTCGGCGGCTTCAGGTCGTACTTCGCGAAGACCTTCTTGTTGTAGAACATGCCCCAGTAGGCGGTGTTCAGCGGGACGCAGTACTGCTTGCCGTCGACGGTGTAGTACTTCTTCAGGTCCTCGGTGAGGTCGCCACTGCCGATGGCGTCCTGCCAGATCTTCGTGGTCTCGGCGACCTGGTTCTGCTTGACGATCTCTTCGAGGCGCCCGCCGGTCGTCCAGGTGAACAGGTCGGGCTTGACGTTGGTGCGGAACGAGGTCTTGATGAACGCCGTGTAGGTCGGCTCGTCGGTGTAGCCGACCGGCGTCATGCCGAGGCCGGTCTGCTGCTTGCCGAGGGCGCCCATCTGCTCGAAGAAGGGCTTCCACGCGCCCTTGTCGTTGTAGAGCTTGAGCTCGGACTTGCTCCCGCCCGAGTCGCCGGACCCGCAGCCGACGGCGAGTAGCAGCGCGCCCGCGGCGAGCGCGGTCACCTGGAGTCGCTTGGACGGCACCATGGTGAGCCTCCTTCATCGGGCGGCGATGCCCGATCGGGGTGGTCGAAGGATGGAATCAGGGAAGGGTGAACCGGCCGCACGGCGCGGGCGCCGGCGGCAGTGGGGCGGCCGCTCAGGCGAGCCGCTGCTCGATCACGTGCTTGATGTCGGCGAGGTGGGACCGCATGAGGGACTCCGCCTCCCGCTCCTCGCCCGCCTCGATGGCGGCGAGGATCGCGGTGTGCTCGTCGAAGTCGCGGACGCGGTCGTCGAAGATCCGCTGTATCGCCCGCTGCTCGGAGGCGTGCACCGACAGCAGGGAGTCGATGACCTCGCAGAGCACGGAGTTGCCCGCGACGCCGGCGACCTCCCGGTGGAAGGCCATGTTGGCCTTGTGCAGGCGGGTCTCCGCCTCCTGCCCGGCGCCGCCGAGGTCCGCGCCCGCCTGGTCGAGGATGGCGCGGAGCAGCTCGATGTCGGCGGGCCGCGACCGCCGGGCGGCGCGGCCGGCCAGCGGCGGCTCGATGAGCAGCCGCGCGTCCAGCAGCTGGAGCAGCCGGTCGGCCTCCAGCTCCCGGACGTTGGGGTTGGGGATGACCACGCGTTCGAGGTCGGCGCCCACGTAGATGCCCGAGCCGTGCCGGAGCTGGATCGCCCCGGTGGCCTCCAGCCGGCGCAGCGCCTCGCGCAGCGTCGGCGTGGTCACCGCGAAGCGCTGGGACAGCTCCCGCGCGGACGGCAGCCGGTCGCCGGCGCGCAGGCCGCCGGCCCTGATCAGCTCCAGCATGCGCTCGGTGAGGGCGTCCGCCAGGCTCGGCCGGGCCACATCCTGTGACATCGCCACCTCGTTCCCAAGAAGTAAAGTCATCTAATCACTTAGCGACTGCGCTGTCCAGCCTCCCGAAAAGACATCGCCGCAGGACGGCGCGCTGCTCCTCGAACGCGAGCCGCCCCGGCCGCGCCGACATGATGCCGTCGAAACCGTGGCATGCGCCCGGCACATGGTGAAGCTCCGTGGGAACCCCGGAGACGATCAACCGGTGAGCGTAGGCGAACCCCTCGTCCCGGAGCGGGTCGAGCTGGGGCAGGAGCACGTAGGCGCGCGGGAGCCCGCTCAGGTCGCCGGCGCGCGCGGGGGCCGCGTAGGCGGGGACGTCCGTCCGCCCGCCGAGGTAGTGGCGCCACATGTGCCGGACATCGCCGCTGTTGAACAGGGGCGGCTCGGTGAACGTCCGCATGGACGGCATCGCCATCCGGTCGTCCAGGACGGGGTACAGGAGCATCTGGAACACCAGCGGCGGACCGCCCTCGTCCCGCGCCCGCAGCGCCACGGCGGCGGCCAGCGCCCCGCCCGCGCTCCCGCCTCCGACCGCGACCCGCCCGGGGTCCCCGCCGAACTCCTCCGCGTGCTCGTGGGCCCAGGCGGTCGCGGCGCAGCAGTCCTCGAACCCGGCCGGGAAGGGATGCTCCGGCGCGAGCCGGTAGTCGACCGACACGACCGCGATCCCGTCCTCCCCGGCGAACTCCAGGCACCGCTCGTGCTCGTTCTCCAGCCCGCCGGTCACGAAGCCGCCGCCGTGGAAGTACACGAGCACGGGAGCGGGCGTCGCGCGCGGCCGGTAGATCCGCACCGGGACCGGCGGCGCGCCGGGCGGCCCGGGGATCGCCCGGTCCTCCACCTCGGCCCTCCCGTCGGAGGCGGGCCGGGCCAGCGCGCGGACCAGGTCCTTCATGGCGGCGCGGGCCCGGATGGGGTCCGCGAGGCCGACGTAGGGCATGCCGTCGAGCGCGGCGGCGAGTTCGGGGTCGAGGTGCATGGGCCGGACCTCCAGGGAGTGGGAAAGGGGACGCGCCCCCGGGCGGGAGGTCACCCGGGGGCGCGGGGAGCGGTACCGCCGTGGACGGAACGGCGGCGCCGCGGCTAGGGGGATCAGCCGGAGACGGGGAGGTTGACGTAGCGCGCCCGGTAGATGCTGACGTCCCGGTAGTTGTCATTGGCCGGGCCCTTGGTGGCGTCCAGGCTGTTGACGTTGTAGGAGATCACCAGGCTGCCGCTGGACGAGAGCGCCGCGTGCTGGTGGGCGTTGTAGGTGAAGATGTCCGGGTCGCCGTAGGAGCCGTACGGCCCGGTCTCGGGCGTCTGGTAGACGGTCTGCTCACCGCTGAACGGCCCGGCCGCCGAGCACGACAGCAGGACGTCGATCTCGCCGCCGAACGCGATGCTCGAATCCTGGTTGACCATGATGTAGTGCGTCCCGCGCCTGGTGACGCTGAACTCGTTCGAGACGCCGCTCATCAGCCGCGCCGAGTCCGCCTCGGCGGACGACCAGCCGCTCGCCGTGCGGTACTGCCAGGCGCCGCGCAGGTCCGTGCCGGCGACCCGCGCGATGTGCAGGTACTTGGTGTTCGCCTGCGTCTGGGGGTCGGTGTAGTCCTCGGTGCCGTAGACGTAGGTGTAGCCGCCGTCCTTGAGGAGGGCGGACCCCCACTGCACGCCCGAGGCCGAGGGCATCGCCTGGACGGTCGGCGCGGCCAGGTTCCCGGTGGAGAAGCGGGCGAGGACGTTGTCCTTGAACTTCATGTCCCACCCGGTGCCGTTGTTCGGGTCGGGGTCGTAGTACTCGCGGTAGAGCTGCTGGACCTCCGAGCCGCTCTGGGTGAGGTCGCCCGCCCAGTACCAGTGGGCGGGCTGCGCGGGCGGCATGACCGCCTTGGGGGCGGCGGCCGTCCCGCCGTGCACGGTGGTGAGGCCGCCGCCCGTCCCCTGGACGACGAACGAGTTGTTGATGAACGGCGTCGTCCCGCCCTCCTCGACGACCACCGGCCGTGATCCGTCCGCGTTGACCTGCCCGAGGAAGGTGTCGGAGTAGGCGTAGACGATGCGTCCGTCCGAGAGCTTCAGCGAGTACGTCGTGTCCGCGCCGGTCCAGTCGTCCAGCAGCGTGTTGCTGTTGCCGTAGGCCGTGAACTTGCCGTTGAGAGCGGTGTTCGGCGAAGCCGTGCCGAAGCTGGGCGCGGTCTGCCCGGAGCACGTGGGTCCGGCGGCGGCGTGGCCGCGGCCGTGCGCGTCGGCGCCCGCCGGGACGGCGGGCGCGACCGCGAGCAGCAGGGCGGACGCGACGACGCCGGCACGGCGGCGCCACGCGTGAACGGAAGAGGGCCGATCGGGAGAGAAGAGACGAGGAGGGACGGACTCCTGCATGGGAAACCTCCGCGAGGTCGCTGCCGCACGCTCGTGCGCCCCACATCATGAGTCATCAAATGACTTGGTGTCTAGATCTTTACTCAGATTTCCGGAAGCGCCGCCGGATTGCGCGCCAGCAGCCCCCCGTCGACCCGGTATTCGGCACCGGTCACGAACGACGAGCGGGGCCCGGCGAGGAACGCCACGACCTCCGCGACCTCGGCCGGGGCCGCGACGCGGCCGAGCGGATGCGTCCGCCCCCACTCGGCGACCTGCGCGTCCTGGTCCTTCTCACCGCGGAACAGGTCGGCGGCCCAGCGCAGCATCGGCGTGTCGACCGACCCCGGACACACCGCGTTCGCGCGGATGCCGTCCGCCGCGTGGTCGAGCGCCACCGACCGCGTCAGCGCGTTGATCGCGGCCTTGCTGGCGCTGTACGCGGCGACCCGGTCCTGCGAGACGAACGCCTGCACCGACGACACCGTGACGATCGCCCCGCCGCCCCTCCGCCGCAGCTCGGGCACGGCGGCGCGGCAGGCGAGGAACACCCCCTTGGCGTTGACGCCGATCACCTCGTCCCACAGCTCCTCGGACGTCTCCTCGACCGTCCCGTACCGCTGCACGCCCGCACACGTCACCAGGACGTCCAGGCCGCCGTGCCTGGACACCGCCTCCCCGACAAGCCACTCCATCCGCACGGCGTCCGTCACGTCGGCCACGGCGCCGGTGACGTCAAGCCCCTCACCCCGCAGCTCGTCCTCCGCCCGGCGGACCTCGTCCTCGCCGATGCCGCAGAACACCACGGCGGCGCCGTCGCGCGCGAGCCGCTCCACCACGGCCCGGCCGATCCCCAGCGACCCACCGGTCACCACGGCGACCCTGCCCTCGAACTCCCTCACATGCCCTCCTCGATGACCGCCGCGCGCAGCCACAGGCTCCGCCGCGCGTGCGGCCCCAGCCTCAACGCGGTGCCGTTCGCGACGGCGGCGGCCAGCCCGTCCGTCGGGTAGCCGGCGAACGGCTCCAGACCCATCACGTAGGCGCGGCCCCACCACGGATGCCCCGTGGTCGCCCCGAACTCCTGCCACAGCCACAGGTGCGGCAGGACGTCCGCGTCCCAGCGCACCCGCATCCCGAAACCGGCCGGATCGACGACCTCGTAGCGCCCCTCGTCCAGCCCGGTGAGGTAGACGATCTCACTCGGCACCCCCGCCTCGGGCACCACGTCGAGATCGACGACCCCACCGCCGTCAGCCGGAACGCGCGGCCACTCATGCGGCCCACCGGCCCGCACCCGCCGCCCGCCGGGGCCGATCGCCGTCTCGTGCGGCACGACCCGCGCGCCCTCGGCCAGCCTGATCCGGTGCCCCGGCCGCAGGAAGGGCGCCCCGAACACGACGTGGTGCCCCCACATCGCCTCCAGCGCCACCCCCGACTCGTTGACCAGCTCCTCCTCGATGGCGAGCTCAGCCTCACCGCCCCTGAGCCGCAGCGTCTTGGCGACCCGAAGCGGCATCCGCCGCCCCCGCACGGTGAGCCGGACGGCGACCTCCCGAGCCTCGTCGACCACGATCTCGGCGTCCCACGGCAGCCCGGCCACCTCCCCGTGCTGCGCGAACGCCGCCCCCCGGTACGTGCTCGGCGCACCCCCGTTCGGCAGCACCTCCTGCCAGCCGCCCTCATAACCGTCGAGGAACAGGGCGACGTCGTCGCCCGCTCCCCCGGCCACGTCTCGCGGATCACGCAGCCCACCAGGCGACAGCCACACGAAGTCCATGTCGCGCGGCTTGTAGCAGAACTCCGCGATGTCACCGCCCTTGCCCACCAGAACCGTCACCCGCAGCAGCTCGTTCTCCAGGACCACGGCTTCCAGCCCGGCCCAGGTGATCTCGTGGACGCGAGCGCCCCAATTGCGGGACGGCCGGTGCCGCCCCATCAGCCCCAGTCCTCCGCACCGCTGAACGGGAAGTGCTCCCCCGCCACGTACCGGGGCCGCGGCTGGTACACGTTCACCCCCGGATCGCCGCGCAGCAGCAGCGCAGAGGGGAACGGCAGCGGCTCCGCCGTGATCCGGGTCGAGGTCGGGATGTACCGGATGGTCAGCCCGCACCGCCGATAGGGCGACTCGTTCGCGTTGCTGCCGTGCATGATGTTCGGGTGGTGGACCTCGACGTCCCCGGGCTCCAGGACGAGATCCACCGCGCGGGACTCGTCCACGCCCACGGCGCTCTCCACTCCGAACACCGCGTCGGCGTCGTCCCGCTCCCGCACCTCGTGCAGGCCCTCCCTATGGGTGCCTGGGATCACCCGCAGGCACCCGTTCTCCGGCGTGGACCGGTCGATGGCGAGCCACAGCGTCACCACGCGCATCGGGTCGAGCGGCCAGAACGCCCCGTCCTGGTGCCACAGCACGGCCTTCCCCATGTAGGGCGGCTTGGAGATGTAGGCGGACGCGAACAGCGCGATATCGGGCCCGATGAACTGCTCCGCGACATCGAGCAGCCGGTCGTCGGAGACCAGCCGTACCCAGAAGGGGTCCTTGGCGACCAGCTCCGTGGAGAGGTCCTCTCCGGTCCGGTCGGGATACCGCTCCTGCAACCAGCGGACGTGCTGATCCGCCTCGGCGACCAGCTCCGGATCCAGCACGTTCCGGAAGATCGCGTACCCGTCCTCGTCATAACCCCGCAGCGGCATGGGCGTCCCTTCTCACTCAGGCGCGACACCCCGAAGTGTGAGTCATCAGATCACTTGCTGTCTAGATGTATCGTCGCCTCTGCCGCCCGAGAGAGGAAGCGCCATGCCGACCGTCGCCCTGATCGGCGAATGCATGATCGAACTGAGCCACCTCGCCCCCGACCGCCTCGCCCTCGGCTACGCCGGCGACGTCTTCAACACCGCCGCCTACCTGGCCCGCACCGCCCCCACCGCCGACGTCCAGTTCGTCACCCTCGTAGGCGACGACCCCTACAGCACCCAGATGCGCGAATCCTGGACCGCCCACGGCGTCAACTCAGACCTCACCCGCACCGTCCCCGGCGGCCAAGCGGGCCTCTACCTGATCCGCACGGACGAAGCGGGCGAGCGAACGTTCCACTACTACAGATCCCAATCAGCCGCCCGCGCCCTGTTCGGCCCGACCCACCCCCGGGAGATCGACGACGCGATAGCGGCCCACGACCTCGTCTACCTATCGGGCATCACCCTGTCGATCCTCACCCCCGCCGCCCGCGCAAGGCTCCTGGACGTCCTGGACGAGACCCGCCGCCGCGGCGGCATGGTCGCCTTCGACGGCAACTACCGCCCCGCCGGCTGGCCCTCCCCCAAGGCCGCCGCCGAAGCCATGTCCGCCGTCCTGACCCGGACCGACATAGCCCTCCCCACCCACACCGACGACCAGGCCGTCTTCGGCGACAGAACCCCCACAGACACGATCAGACGCCTAAGAAAGGCAGGAGTCCCCGAGATCGCCGTAAAACAGGGCGCCCAGGGCTGCGTGATCTCCGACACCAGGACCCAGATCCCAATCCCCGCCGTCCCCCACGTACAAGTGAGAGACACCACAGCCGCCGGCGACGCCTTCAACGGCGCCTACCTGGCCTCCCGCCTAACAGGCACACCCCAAAAGCAAGCAGCCGAAACAGCCACGACCCTGGCCGCCGAGGTAATAACCCACCGAGGCGCCCTACTCCCCCCACCCCACCCAGCAAGAACCTGAACTCCCCGCCTCAAGGCCGGAGCAAGGCAAGACCAGCGAAACGAGCCACCAGGCGAGCCGAAACCACCAGCGCCCCCACAAACCCGCACCCGACCTCCCGCACGGCACGAGCGAAGCGAGGGCCAGTCCGCGAAGCGAGCCGCCAGGCGAGCCGAAGCGCCAGAGCAACCCCCACAAACCCGCACCCGACCCCCACGCACGGCACGAGCGCAGCGAGGGCCAACCGCGAAGCGAGCCGCAAGGCGAGCCGAAGCCCCCCGCACCCCCACAAACCCGCACCCCACCCCCACGCACGGCACGAGCGAAGCGAGGGCCAGTCGCGCAGGGAGCCGCTAGGCGACTCGGAGCGCCAGAGCAACCCCCCACAAGCCGCGGTAGACCCCCGCACCAACGCACCGACCGCACCCCCCGCTCCGCACACATCACCCGCCACCACAGCAACCACGCGCCGGGCTCAAGCACCGCGATCGCGTCCGAAGGCAGTTTCGAGCGAAGCAAGAAACTGATCGCGCAGCGAGCCGCAAGGCGAGACGGAGCGATGCCAGCGATCGCACGCGTTGCGTTGGGCTGGGGCGCCCCAGGCGCCCCAGCCCAACGCAACGCAAATAAACACAGCGCGCCGAAGTCTCGCAGCACGGCTCACAGGCGGTAGTTTCGATGTCAGCGGGACCATCCTGCGAGGGAGTGACGTGACCGAGGAAACCGCTGCAATGCCGACCAGTACGAAGTTGTCCGTCCGTGACGTGGTCACGGTGAAGCTGCCTGCCGCGAGTGCCTACCTGTCCGTGCTGCGGACCGCCACCGCGGGTCTGGCGGCCAGGTTGGACTTCACGCTGGACGAGATAGAAGACCTGCGCATCGCCGTTGACGAGGCGTGCGCGATGCTGCTCGCCCAGGCCGTGCCCGGCACCGACCTGACGTGCGAGTTCGAGCTGACGGGAGACGCCATGCGCATCTCCGTTTCGGTCCTGACGGTGGACGGCGAGGAGCCGAGCCGCGACACGTTCGCCTGGACGGTCCTGTCGTCCCTGGCGGGCGAGGTGGACGCCCGGGTGGGCGCCGACGACCGGGTCATCGTGACGCTGCAGAAGCGGCGCGGTGCGGCGGGGGCGCCGTGACGGAGAAGACGACGACGGAGCAGACCGCGGTCGCCGGTGCGGCGACCGAGCGGACGGAGAGCGCCGTACCCGACCGGGCCCGGGCGCGCGCGCTGTTCGAGCGTCTCGCCGAGCTGCCGGAGGGCGACCCGGAGCGCCAGCGCATCCGCGACCAGCTCGTGGAGCTGCATCTGCCGCTGGTGGAGTATCTCGCCCGGCGCTTCCGCAACCGCGGCGAGTGGCTGGACGACCTGATCCAGGTCGCCACGATCGGGTTGATCAAGTCGATCGACCGGTTCGACCTGGAACGCGGGGTGGAGTTCTCCACCTATGCCACGCCGACGATCGTCGGTGAGATCAAGCGGCACTTCCGCGACAAGGGCTGGGCGGTGCGGGTGCCGCGGCGGCTCCAGGAGCTGAAGCTGTCGCTGACGAAGGCGATCAGCGATCTCGCGCAGCGGGAGGGCCGGGCCCCGACCGTCAGCGAGCTGGCCGCGCACCTGCAGATGAGCGAGGAGGAGGTGCTGGAGGGCCTGGAGTCGGCGAACGCCTACTCCACGGTGTCCCTCGACGCCCCCGACTCCGGCGACGAGGACGCCCCCGCGGTGGCCGACTCGCTCGGCATGGTGGACGAGTCGCTGGAGGGCGTGGAGTACCGCGAGTCCCTCAAGCCGCTGCTGGAGAAGCTCCCGGCGCGGGAGAAGAAGATCCTGCTGCTGCGCTTCTTCGGCAACATGACGCAGTCGCAGATCGCCGCCGAGCTGGGGATCTCCCAGATGCACGTGTCCCGGCTGCTGGCCCGGACCCTCGCACAGCTCCGCGAGGGCCTGACGGCCGACGAGTAGCGCGTGATGAGCCGAAAGGGCCCCGAGGACGGTTCCTCAGGGCCCTTTCGGCGTCCGGTCAGCTCTTGGTGTTCTTGGTGGGCTGCTCGTTGAGGCGGTCTTTGAGGCGCTGTCCGAGGGAGCGCGGCTCCGTGCTCGGCGGGGCGCCGCCCGTCTTCGCGGGTTCGGCGTCCTCCCGCGGCTCCTCGTCGCCGTCGTCGCCGTCCTCGTCGTGGTCTTCGATGAGCCAGGCGGTGGTCGGCGGGCTCAGGACGGCGATCAGCGCGAGGACCGCGACCACGCCGAGCGGGATCGCGATCGCGGGCTGGTCGCTCTGCCACAGCGACCACGCGACCGGCAGGGCGAACAGCTGGGTCAGCACCGAGGGGGCGCGGCTCCACTGGGCGGCGCGCAGCAGCCCGCGGGCGCAGCCGAGCATGCCGAGGCCGCCGGCGAGGGCGAGGACGGTGACTCCGATCCCGCTGGCCGGGTCGACGGCGGCGCCGGCGGCGGTCTCTACTCCGGTGAAGACGCCGAACCCGACGGCGGCGGCGCCCTCCACGGCCTCGAGGGCGGCGGCGGCCTGCACGGTGAAGGGACGCTTGGTCACATCCCGAAACACTACTCGCCCGGTGCCGCGGCTCGTCCTCAGGGGAAACCGCGGGCGAACGGGTCCGGAACGATCGATACCCTGACGCCGTGCGCGCCATGCTCATCGCCAACCCCAAGGCGACCTCCACCTCCCGGCGGGCCCGCGGCATCCTCATGCGGGCCTTCACCGGAGACCTCGACCTCGTCCTGGCCGAGACGGGCCACCGCGGCCACGCGACCGAGCTGGCCCGGCAGGCGGCGGTCGAGGGCTACGACGTCGTGATCGCCCTGGGCGGGGACGGCACGGTGAACGAGGCCGTCAACGGCGTGCTCGCGGAGGGGCCGTCCCCCGACCTTCCGGCGCTCGCGGTGCTCCCGTGCGGGAGCGCGAACGTCTTCGCCCGCGCGCTGGGCCTGCCGAACGACCCGATCGGCGCGACGCGCGCCGTCCTGGAGGCGCTGCGGGCGGGCCGGCACCGGACGGTGGGGCTCGGCGCGGCGAGCCATCCCGGCGCCCCCGAGCGCTACTTCACGTTCTGCGCCGGGGTGGGGCTGGACGCGGAGGTCGTCCGGGAGGTGGAGCGGCGGCGCGCGGCCGGCTTCCGGGCCGACCCGTCGCTGTACGCGCGGACCGCGATACGGCATTTCTTCTCCGGCACAGATCGGCGCCGTCCGGCGCTCACTTTGGAACGGCCCGGACGGCCACCGAAATCGGGGCTGTTCCTGGCGTTCATCTCCAATACGTCCCCGTGGACTTTCATGGGGAGGCTGCCGATGAATCCGAGTCCGAAGGCGAACTTCGCGCGCGGCCTGGACGTGTTCGGGATGCGTTCCCTGGAACTCGGCCCGACGCTGGGGGCGCTGGCCCAGATGCTGACCACGCGCTCGCATCCCATTCAGGGGCGGCACGTGCTGAACCTGCACGATGAGGCCGAGGTCACACTGCGCGCGGACCGGCCCGTGGCGTTCCAGCTGGACGGCGACTACCTCGGCGAACACCGGACGGTCACGTTCCGCTCCGTCCCGAAAGCGATACGCATCGTGATTTGAGGGCGGGCGGCCCCGCCGTGAGAGCCGCGTAACACGCCCGACCGATGGGTGTGACACATGCGACACCCATACTTTGAGAATCCTTTCTCAAAGGTCTTGCGTCTGCCCGCACCCGCCTGAAACGCTCAAAGTGCGCCTGCTGACAGGGACCCCAACGCCGCTGGTCACCTGCTCGCGGCGCCGCCGAACAACGACCCTGGATCTGGCCATCGCCACCCCGGGCGTCCGCAACATGTGAACCCGTTCACAAACGTGGAGTTACTCCACCACCCGACGAAGGAGTGGACCGCATGGACTGGCGCCACCGCGCAGCCTGCCGTGACGTGGACCCCGAGCTCTTCTTCCCCATCGGCAACACCGGCCCCGCGATCCTGCAGATCGAGGAGGCCAAGCAGGTGTGCCGCCGCTGCGACGTCAGCGACGCCTGCCTGCGCTGGGCCCTGGAGTCCGGCCAGGAGTCGGGCGTCTGGGGCGGCATGGGCGAAGACGAGCGCCGCGCGCTGCGCCGCAGGGCGCGTGTTAATCGCAGCGCCCTTAGCGTCAGGCGCTAGAGCGCCTTCCTTGCGGGCACTGCTGCGATCGCTGGCATCGCTCCGGCTCGCCTAGCGGCTCGCTGCGCGATCAGTTTCTTGCTTCGCTCGAAACTGGCTTCGCACGCGATCGCACACCTTCAGGTTTTTGACGGCTGAGGCGCCGGCTGCTCGCAGTGCGCACGGACCAGAGTCAACGGCCGTGATCAGGGGCGGCTCGGGCGGTGGTGGTCTAGGGGGATGTCTACTACCACCTCGGTGCCTCCGCCTTCTCTTGGGCGGAAGTCCAGGTGGCCGCCCAGTTCGCCGACGATGAGGGTGCGGACGATCTGGAGGCCGAGGCTGTCGCTGCTCTCCATGTCGAAGTCGGGGGGCAGGCCGACGCCGTCGTCCGCGACGACCGTGACCAGGCGGCGGCCGGACGGGGGCTCGGCCTCGCCTCCCGGGGTCCGGGGCTCGTTCGCGCCGGGAGCGGTCCACTCGCCCCAGACGGAGACGCCGCCCGGATCGCGGGAGACCTCGCCCTCTCCGTAGCGGTGCGCGACGACCTCCAGGGTTCCGAACCGGTTCGCCAGGCCGTGCTCCAGGGCGTTCTGCAGCAGTTCGGTGAGCGCCATCGCCAGCGGCGTCGCGACCTCGGCGGGCAGGACGCCGAAGCTGCCGGTCCGCTTGGGCGTGACCTTCGTCTCCGGGGTGGACACCTCCCCCGCCATCGTGATGACCCGGTCGGCGATGTCGTCGAAGTCGATCAGCTC
This sequence comes from Actinomadura sp. NPDC000600, assembly GCF_040492135.1. NCBI lineage: Bacteria > Bacillati > Actinomycetota > Actinomycetes > Streptosporangiales > Thermomonosporaceae > Actinomadura > Actinomadura sp. NPDC000600. The sequence continues at coordinate 36,047 of NZ_JBEUPD010000029.1, read as the reverse complement.
GTCGGGGGTGTGCGACAGCGTCTCGTGCACGATCGCGATCGATCCGACGCGCCGGACGGCCTCGTCCAGTGCGGCCCGGCCCTCCGGGATCCGCAGCCGCCGCGCCTGGAGCCGCAGCAGCGCCGCGACCGTCTGCAGGTTGTTCTTCACCCGGTGGTGGATCTCCCGGATGGTGGCGTCCTTGGTCATCAGCTCGCGGTCGCGCCAGCGCAGCTCGGTCACGTCCCGGCACAGCACGATCGCGCCGATCCGGGTCCCGCCGACGACGAGCGGGATGGTCCGCAGCTGCATGATCGACCCGCGCGACTCGACCTCGACCTCGCGGGGCGCGCGGCCGGACAGCACGACGCTCAGCGCCTCCTCCATCGGCTCGCCGGTGTCGCACAGGTCCGCGGTGATCTGCCCGAGCGCCTCGCCGACCAGGTCGGTGGGATAGCCGAGCCGCCGGTACGCCGACTGGGCGTTCGGGCTGGCGTAGGTGACCTTGCCGGAGCGGTCCAGCCGCATGAGGCCGTCGCCGACGCGCGGCGAGCGGACCATGTTCGGCTCCTCGCCCGGTACCGGGAACCGGCCCTCGGAGATCATCGTGGCGAGGTCGCTGGCGCTCTGCAGGTAGGTCAGCTCCAGCCGGGACGGGGTGCGCGCCGAGCTCAGGTTCGTGCTGCGCTGGATCACCCCGAGGATCTTGGCGCCGCGGCGCACCGGGATCGACTCCTCCCGGACGGGGATGCCGCTGCCCCACTCCGGGTCGCCCTCGCGGACGATCCGGCGCTCCCGCCACGCCACGTCGATCAGCCCGCGCCGCCCGGTCCGGACGACCTTGCCGACCAGGTCCTCGGGGTAGGCGGTCGGGCCCGTCGTCGGCCGCATCTGCGCGATCGCGACCCAGCCGGGGACGGCCGCGCCGGTGTCGAGCGCGCCCGCCCTGCCCCGGCCCGCGCGGGACGGCCCGTCGGCGGGCAGCGCGTCCGCCGACCGCAGCGGCACCCACAGCAGCAGGTCCGCGAACGACAGGTCGGCCAGCAGCTGCCAGTCCGAGACCAGTGCGTGGAGCCACTCCAGATCGGTGTCGGTGAGGTCGGTGTGGTCGCGGACCAGATCGGTCAAGGTAGGCACACCACCATCATCGCCGATGGTTTTCGGTGTCGGGGCAGGTGGTCCCGCCTCCGGGGCCACCTGGCAGGATGCCCGGCATGACCGCAGGACGAGACCCTCTCGCGCGGCTCCGGGACGCGGCCGGGCGGCGCGCCGCCGCCGGGCTGCGCCGGACGCTGCGCCCCCGCCGGGACGGGCTCACCGACCTGGCCTCCAACGACTACCTCGGGCTGTCCGGCGACCCGCGGCTCGTCGAGGGCGCCGTCGCCGCGGCGCGCGAGTGGGGCACCGGCTCCACCGGCTCGCGCCTGGTCACCGGGACGACGGAGCTGCACGCCGAGCTGGACCGGCGGCTCGCCGCGTTCACCGGCAGCGCCGCCGGCCTGGTGTTCTCCTCCGGCTTCCTCGCCAACCTCGGCGCCGTCACCGCGCTCGCCGGGCCCGACACGCTCGTGGTGTCCGACCAGGTCAACCACGCCTCGATCGTGGACGCGTGCCGGCTGTCGCGGTCCCGCGTCGTGATCGTCCCGCACCGGGACGCCGCCGCGGTCGAGCAGGCCCTCGCCGAGCGCGAGGAGGACCACGCCCTCGTCGTCACGGACGCGGTGTTCTCCGTGGACGGCGACCTGGCGCCGCTGGGCGCGCTGCACGCCGCCGTCCGGGCGCACGGCGCGCTGCTGGTGATCGACGAGGCGCACGCGCTCGGCGTCGTCGGCGACGGGGGCCGGGGCGCCGCGCACGCCGCCGGCCTCGCGGGCGAACCGGACGTCGTCCTCACCCTCACGCTGTCGAAGTCCCTGGCGTCGCAGGGCGGGGCGGTCCTCGGCGCCCCGGAGGTGATCGACGCCCTGGTGGACACCGGGCGGTCGTTCATCTTCGACACCGGCCTGAACCCGCCGGCCGTGGGCGCCGCCCTCGCCGCGCTGGACGTGCTCGCGTCCGACCCCGGGCTGCCGGGCCGAGCCCGCGAACGGGCCGTCGCGATCTCAAACCTGGCGGCCGGTTCCGGCCTGGAAACGGCCGAGCCCGCGGCCGCCGTGGTCCCGGTGTTCCTGGGCGAGCCGCGGGCCGCGCTGCGGGCCGCCGAGATCTGCGCTGAGCACGGCCTCCGCGTCGGCTGCTTCCGTCCGCCGTCGGTCCCGAAGGGGCGCGCGTGCCTGCGCCTCACCGCACGCGCCACGCTGGACGAGTCCGACCTCACACGATTGCGGGCGGCCCTGGCGGAAACGGCATCCTCTACCGGCCGTAGTCTTCACCCATAACATCGGGGAAACCGGTGATGAACGTGAGGAGATGCCGTGACGGAGGTCAGGGGCGGGCCCCGGCACGGGGGCGGGTTCGAGCACGGCTTCGACCGGGTCTCGCTCGGCGACATCGGTAAGCGCCACCCCAACCAGGCGCCCCGGATCCCGAAGTACTACAAGCTCAAGGAGCTGCTGGTCGAGCTGATCCAGTCGCTTCCGGCGGGCAGCCCGCTGCCGCCCGAGCGGACCCTCGCCGAGAAGTACGAGACGTCCCGCACCACCGTGCGGCAGGCCCTCGCCGAACTCGTCGTCGAGGGGCGCCTCCAGCGCATCCAGGGCAAGGGCACCTTCGTCGCCAAGCCGAAGGTCGCCCAGGAGCTCCAGCTCGTCAGCTACACCGAGGACATGCGGCACCACGGGCTGCGCCCCGAGACCCGCATCCTGGAGGCCGGCTACGTCAGCGCCGACGAGCGCCTCGCCACCCTCCTGTGCATCCGCCCGGGCGGCCGGGTGCTGCGGATCCACCGCCTCCGGCTGGCCGACGGCGAGCCGATGTCGATCGACACCTCCCACCTCCCGGCCCGCCGGTTCCCCGGCCTGCGCCGCGAGCTGCCCCGCCACCACTCCCTGTACGAGACGCTCGCCACCGCCTACGACGTCCACCTGACCGAGGCGGAGGAGACGATCGAGACCGTCCTCGCGACCCCGCACGACGCCCAGCTCCTGGGGGTGGACGTCGGCCTCCCGATGCTGCTGCTCTCCCGGCACGCGTTCGACACGACGGGCCAGCCGGTCGAGTGGGCGCAGTCCCTGTACCGGGGCGACCGGTACAAGTTCATCACCCGCCTGAGCCGCTGACCCGCCGCGCGGCGCGTCAGAGCGTCTTGCCGAGGGCCTTGATCGGCATCTGGAGCTCGGTGAGCAGGTCCAGGTCCTGCTGCGCCGGACGGCCCAGCGTGGTGAGGTAGTTGCCGACGATGACGGCGTTGATGCCGCCGAGCATGCCCTCACGGGTGCCGAGGTCGCCGAGGGTGAGCTCGCGGCCCCCGGCGTAGCGCAGGATGGTGCGGGGCAGGGCGAGCCGGAACGCGGCGATCGTCTTCAGCGCCTCGGTGCCCTCGACCAGCGGGTAGTCGGCGAACGGGGTGCCGGGGCGCGGCGCGAGGAAGTTCAGCGGGACCTCGTCGGGCTCCAGCTCCGCGAGCTGCCCGGCGAACTCGGCGCGCTGCTCGACGCTCTCCCCCATGCCGACGATGCCGCCGCAGCAGACCTCCATCCCGGCGTCCTTGACCATGCGGAGGGTCTCCCAGCGCTCCTCCCACGAGTGCGTGGTGACCACGTTCGGGAAGTGGGAGCGGGCCGTCTCCAGGTTGTGGTTGTAACGGTGGACGCCCATCGCGGCCAGTTCGTCCACCTGCTCCTGGGTGAGCATGCCGAGCGAGCACGCGATGTTGATCTCGACGGCGTCGTTGATGGCCTTGACGCCCTCGCGGACCTGCGACATCAGCCGCTCGTCCGGGCCGCGCACGGCGGCCACGATGCAGAACTCGGTGGCGCCCGTCCCGGCGGTCTCCTTCGCCGCCTCGACCAGCTCGGGGATGTTCAGCCACACCGACCGGACGGGCGACTCGAACTTGCCGGACTGCGAGCAGAAGTGGCAGTCCTCCGGGCAGCCGCCGGTCTTCAGCGAGACGATCCCCTCCACCTCGACCTCCGGCCCGCACCACCGCATCCGGACGTCGTGGGCGAGCGCGAGGAGGTCCTGCAGCCGGTCGTCCGGCAGGTTCAGCACCTCCAGGACCTGCTGCTCCGACAGGCCTCGGCCCTCGTCCAGTACCTGGCGGCGCGCGATGTCGAGGATGTCCGTCACGTGTTCTCCTTGTCGAGGCCGTAGGCGGCGCGGAAGGCGGCGGCGTCGAACGCGCCGCCGAACGTGGGGGCCAGGCCGCGGTGCGCGGCCACGAGGAACTCCGCCGGGTCCAGGGCGCCGGCGCCGGCGGGCAGGGCCCCCGACAGCGGGCGGGCCGCGATGGTCTCCAGGTCGCGGATGTTGCTGCGCATGGCGAGGTCGGGCTCGTCCGGCCACGCGCCGATCACCACCCCGGCGAGCTGCACCCCGCGGTGCGCCATCGCCTCCAGGGTGAGCGCCGTGTGGTTGAGCGTGCCGAGGTCCGGCCGGGCGACCACCACGACTGCGGCGCCGAGCCAGCGCGCGAGGTCGGCGATCGTGGAGCCCTCGTCGTCGTAGCGGACGAGCAGGCCGCCCGCCCCCTCGACCAGCACCAGCCGCCGGTCGGCCGCCAGCTCCCGGACGCACTCGGCGACGTCCGGCATCCGCACGGGCGGCATCCCGGCGCGGCGGGCCGCCGCGGCCGGGGACAGCGGGTCGGGGAACCGCGCGCACTCGTGCACGTCGTCGATCCCGGCGAGCCTGCGGACCTCGGCGAGGTCGCCGGGCTCCCCGCCGCCGACGCCGGTCTGGCCGGGCTTGACGACGGCGACCGACGCGCCGCGCGCGGCGGCGAGCGCCGCCAGCGCCGCGGTGACGACGGTCTTCCCCACGCCCGTGCAGGTCCCGGTCACAACGAGCACACTCACAGTTCGGCACACTAGCGAAGGCGCGGATCCGGCCCGTGGCCGGACCCCACAGACTTCCGGCGGAAATTCTTGTATCGGACGGAACCGGGGCGGGCCGCCGAGCGTCCAACCGTCATGGCCGGTCCGTACACACGCTCCCGCCGGGTGCCGGCACTCGCCTGCGCGGCCCTGACCGCCTGCACCGCGCTGGCCGCCTGCGGCGACGACTCCGGCACCACCGGGCCCTCGCCGTCCTCCCCCGCACCCTCCACGTCATCGTCCCCCGCGGGCGACACCCCCGCAGGCGAGAGGCTCGTCCTGCGCTGGCGCAAGACCGGCGGCATCGCCGGTCTCGGCGGCCCTGGAAGCCTCCCCGACTTCTCCCTCTACTCCACGGGCGTCGCGGTGGCCCCGGCCCAGGGCGTGCCGACCGAGTACCGCCTGAAGCCCGACGCGCTGCGGCGCCTCCTCGACGAGGCCCGCGCCGCCGGTCTCGGCCGCTCGCACACGGTCGGCGCCGGCAACGTCGCGGACGCGATCACGGTCGTCGTCACGATGGACGGCGCGACGACCCGGATCGTCCAGCCCGAGTCGCAGGCGGGCCCGGAGGCGCGGTTCCTGAAGCGGCTCGACCCCGCCGCCTGGCCCGCGTCCGACCTGGCTGGGGCGCCAAAGCCCTACAAACCGGAGAAGACCGCCGTCCTCGCCGGGCCCCCGGCGGGAGGCGCCGTCAAGACGTGGCCGCTGGAACCGCTGGGCAAGGGCGTCCAGGTGGCCGGGGCGGTCTGCACCGAGGCCCCTACCGGTAAGGTCCCGGCCATGGCCCCGGACACCGCGTGGCGCAGCGGCGGCCAGACCTACTCCGTCCGCCTGCGCCCCCTTCTCCCCGACGAGTCCTCCTGCCAGGACGTCAAGTGATCGTGCGCACGGCGCGCCCGGACGAGTACGACCTCGTCGGCGAGCTGACCGTGGAGGTCTACGTGCGCGGCGGCCTGGTCAGCCCGTCCTCCACGTACGTTCCGAAGCTGCGGAACGCCGCCGACCGCGCGGCGAGAGCCGTACTGCTCGTGGCAGAGGACGCCGGGGAGATCGCCGGGGCCGTCGCCTACTGCCCGCCCGACAGCCCCTACGCGGAGCTGGCCGGACCGGACGAGGCCGAGATCCGCATGCTCGCCGTCCTGGAGAAGGCCCGGGGCAAGGGCGCGGGCCGCGCCATGGTGCGCGCCTGCGTCGAGCGCGCCCGCACGGCCGGTCTGGCGGGCCTGCGCCTGTCGACGCAGCGCAACATGGAGTCCGCCCAGCGCATGTACGAGAAAATGGGCTTCGTCCGCACTCCAGACCGCGACTGGACCCCGGTCCCCGGCCTCGAACTCCTCACCTACGCCCTGGCGTTCTAGGAGGCGGGGGCGAGGGGGCCGTGCTGGGAGCAGCGGGCCGTCCAGCCCGTCGGGGTCACCTGGACGATCAGGCGGCGGCGGCAGTGGGCGCAGTAGCGGGGCGGTTCCATCCGGCGGGCGGTCCGGCAGGTGGCGTGGTCGCCCTCGGCGGGCTCGCCGCAGCGGTCGCAGTACACGGCGTCACTCTACGACGGGCGCCGGGGCGGTGCTCAGGGGGCCTGCGGGCGGCGCATGCGCACCACGAGCCCGGTGTCGTAGGTGCCGTCCGCGAACTCGGGGCGGTCGAGCACCTCGCGCAGGAAGGGCAGGTTCGTCGGCGGGCCCTCGATGCGGAGCGCGTCGAGGGCGGCGCGGGCGCGGGCCAGCGCGTGGCGGCGGTCGTCGCCGTGGACGCACAGCTTGGCCAGCAGCGGGTCGTAGTGGCGGGTGACCGTGGTGCCCTCGGCGTACCCGGCGTCGATGCGGATGCCGTCCCCGACGGGCTCCTCCCACACCGTGATCTTGCCGGTGCCGGACAGGAAGCGGTGCGGGTCCTCCGCGTGGACGCCGAACTCGATGGCGTGGCCGCGCGGGGAGGCGGCGCTGAACGATGTGGCGCCGAACGAGGCCGGCTCCCCGGCGGCGATGAGGAACTGCTGCTCGACGAGGTCGATGCCGGTGACCATCTCGGTCAGCGGGTGCTCGACCTGGAGGCGGGGGTCCATCTCCAGGAAGTGGAAGGCCTGCGCGGCGGGGTCGACCAGGAACTCGACGGTGCCCGCGCCCCGGTAGTCCACGGCCTCGCCCGCGCGGACGGCGGCGGCCAGCATCCGCTCGCGCAGCGCCGGGCCGACGGCGGGGGACGGGGACTCCTCCACGACCTTCTGGTAGCGGCGCTGGACGGAGCAGTCGCGCTCGCCCAGCGCCACCACGGTGCCGTTGGCGAGGCCGAGGATCTGCACCTCGACGTGCCGGGCGCCCTCCACGTACCGCTCCAGCAGGATGTCGCCCCGGCCGAAGAGCCGCTCGGCGGCGGCGCGGGCCTCCTCGTAGGCCTTGCGCAGCGACGCCTCGTCGTAGGCCGCCGCCAGGCCGATGCCGCCGCCGCCCGCGGCGGGCTTCACCATGACCGGGTAGCCGATGCGCTCGGCCTCCTCGACCGCCGTGGCCGCGTCCGGGACCGGCTCCCAGACCCCCGGCGCGACGGGGACGCCCGCCTCCTTCATCAGGTTCCGGGCGTTGATCTTGTCGCCCGTCCGGGCGATGGCGAGCGGCGGGGGGCCGACCCAGACCAGGCCGCGCTCGGCGACCCGCCGGGCGAACGCGGGGCTGGCGGAGAGGAACCCGTAGCCCGGGTGGACGGCCTGCGCGTTCGTCCGGTGCGCGGCCTCCAGGATCGCGGCGGCGTTCAGGTAGCTGCCGGACGGCTCGGCGGGCCCGATCAGGACGGCCTCGTCCGCCTCGGCGACGAAGGGCAACCCCTCGTCGGCCGCGGAGTACACCGCGATGGCCTTGAGCCCCATCGCGCGGGCGGTGTGCACGATCCGGCCTGCGATCTCGCCGCGGTTCGCCACGAGCACCGACTCGAACACCTGCGTACTCCTCCTCATGGACGGCGGGGCCCGGCACCCCGCCCCGGCTGAGACTAGTGGGGCCGGGGGCCCCGCGTGCGGGCGTCGGCCCACATGCCCGGGTTCGCGGGTTCCACACCCGCGCGGCGCGCCTCGGCGGAAGGGTCGGCAAGGGTATCGGCGAAATCGCCGGTCTCCATTCCGGCCGCCCGGCGAAATCACAGCTCATCACGCCGGCCGTCGCGGTTGTGTCCCGGCACAATTGACTTCACCTGTGGCGGAGTTCACTGTGTGGGCGTCGCGGACGGCCTTTCCCGCAAGGACGCGGAATCCCTTTCCTCACCGGTCGGCCGCCGCATGCAGAAAAGTGCGCCGGAGTTCCCGCCCGGCGCGGCTCCCCAAGGAGGACCCCCTTGTCCCGAAGAACGCTGCTCGCGCTTCTCGGCGCGTTCGCGCTGCTCGCCGGCGCCGTGCTGCCCGCCACAATGCAGCCCGCCACCGCGCAGGCCGCGCCGGCCGAGCCGGTCGCGCAGGCCCAGACCGTCACCCTCCGGTACGGCCCCTACACCATTCCCAAAGCGGCGAACGGCGAGCACGGCGAACTGCCGAACCAGATCGCCGTGGACGTGGCGAAACCGTGCGAGAGCTGCTTCGTCACGGGGTTCAAGCCGAATCTCGTCTACGCCGACGGAAGCAACGCCAACATCAACACCGGGCCGATGCTGCACCACGCGGTCATCTTCAATTCGGCGGCGTGGGACACCGTCTGCGGCGGGTCGCGGCGCGTCCTCGCGTCCGGCAACGAGCGGATGGAGAGCGTCTTCCCCGCCGGCTACGGGTTCCGGATGGCCCCGCTCGACCGCTGGACGCTCCTCGCCGACCTGATGAACCACGCGCACGAGGAGAAGACCGTCTACGTCCAGTTCACCTTCACCTACCAGCCGGTGCTCGGCTCGCACATCAGGCCGGTGATCCCGCTGTGGCTGGACGCGGGCGGCTGCCTCGACTCCACCTGGGACGTCCCGGCCGGGCAGCAGAGCGAGAAGTCCAGGACGTGGCGCTCCACCGTGTCGGGCGACCTCGTCCACATCCGCGGGCACCTGCACCACGGCGGTGTCGCCGTGCAGACCGAGGACGTCACGACCGGGCGCCTGTTCTGCCGCAGCGAGGCGGAGGAGGGCGGCACGCCGGAGTTCATCGACCACCACGGCATGACCGAGGTGTCGAACATGCCGTCGTGCAGCGGCTCGCCCATCGGCCGGATCAACTTCGGCGACACCTTGAAGATCACCGCGTCCTACAAGGCGTCCGACGAGGGCTTCTCGGACGTCATGGGGATCATGCACGGCTGGGTGACCGAAGGATGATCCCCGTGGACCGACTGGCCGAACCCGTGCTCGCGCTGTTCCGCGCCGTCGTGGGCCTGCTGTTCCTGTGCCACGGCGCGGCGTCGCTGTTCGGGGTGCTCGGCGGCAACCGGGGCAGCGGCCACGCGGTCGAGTTCGCCGCCTGGCCGGGCTGGTGGGCCGCGCTCATCCAGCTCGTCTGCGGCGCGCTGGTCCTGGCCGGGCTTCTCACCCGGCCCGCGGCCGTCCTCGCGTCCGGTTCGATGGCTTACGCGTACTTCACCGTCCACCAGCCGCACGCGCTGCTGCCGCTGCGCAACGGCGGCGAGAGCGCGACGATGTTCTGCTGGGCGTTCCTGCTGATCGCGGTGCTCGGGCCGGGCGCCTGGGCGCTGGACGCGGTGCTGGCGAACCGCCGCCGCGAACCGGCGGCGGTCCCGTCCCGCTCCTGAAACCGCGCGGGAAAGGGGGCCCGGCGAGAGCCGGGCCCCCTTCACGTCAGCCCGAGACCAGGGTCCGGGCGACCGCGGCGGGGACCTCCGCGTAGGAGGCGAACCGCATGGTGAACACGCCGCGGCCCGACGTCATGCCGCGCAGATCCCCGACGTAGCCGAACATCTCCGACAGCGGGACGAGGGCCTGCACGATCCGGGCGCCGGCGCGCTCCCCCGTCCCCTCGATCCGGCCGCGACGGGCGTTGAGGTCGCCGATCACCGCGCCGAGGTGCTCCTCGGGGGCGGTGACCTCCACGGTCATCACCGGTTCGAGCAGCACCGGGGACGCGCGCCGCACCGCCTCCCCGAACGCCAGCGAACCGGCGATCTTGAAGGCGAGCTCGGACGAGTCGACGGGATGGTAGTCGCCGTCCAGCAGCGTGACCCGCACGCCCGTCAGCTCGTACCCGGCTAGGACGCCGGAGCTCATCGCCTCCTGGCAGCCCGCGTCCACCGACGGGATGAACTCCTTCGGGATCCGCCCGCCGGTGACCCGGTTGACGAACTCGTACCCGTCCTCGATGGGCTCGACGGAGATCTGCACCTTCGCGTACTGGCCCTTGCCTCCCGTCTGCTTGCGGTGGGTGAGGTCGACCCGCTCCACCGCCGTGCGGATCGTCTCGCGGTAGGCCACGCGCGGCCTGCCGACGCCCGCGTCGACGTGGAACTCCTCCTTCATGCGGTCGATGAGGATCTCCAGGTGGAGTTCGCCCATGCCGCCGATGACGGTCTGCCCCTCCTCGTCGTGGACCTGGAACGACGGGTCCTCCTCCGAGAGCCGGTGGATGGCGGCGCTCAGCTTCTCCCGGTCGGCCTTGGACCGCGGCTCGATCGCGACCTCGATGACCGGGGCCGGGAAGTCCATGGACTCCAGGACCACCGGGCGCGCGTCGTCGCAGAGCGTCTCGCCGGTGGTGGTCTGCTTCAGCCCCATCACCGCGACGATGTCGCCCGCGCCCGCCGACGCGATCTCCTCGCGCGTGTCGGCGTGCATGCGGTAGATCCTGCCGATCCGCTCCTTGCGCTCCTTCACGCTGTTGAGCACGCTCGCGCCCGCCGCCAGCCGCCCGGTGTAGATCCGGACGAAGGTGAGCGGGCCAAGATACCGGTCAGTCATGATCTTGAACGCGAGCGCGGAGAGCGGGGTCTCCGCCAGCGCGTCCCCGATCTCCGGCGGCGCGACGTCGAGCGGCGACGGCAGGTACCGCACCACCGCGTCCAGGAGGGGCTCGACGCCCTTGTTCCGGAACGCGCTGCCGCACAGCACCGGGGTGGCCTCGAAGGCGACCGTGAGACGGCGGATCGCCGCGTGCAGCTGCTCCGGCGACGGCTCCGTACCGCCCACGTACAGCTCCATGACCTCCTCGTCGCGCTCGGCGACCGTCTCGACGAGCCTGCCGCGCCATCGCCGGACGTCCTCGGCCATGCCGGACGGGACGTCCACGACGGCGTGCCGGCCCTCCGGCCAGACGTGCGCCCGCCCGGAGACGAGGTCGACGACGCCCGCGAACCCGGCCTCGGCGCCGATCGGCAACTGCACGACCAGCGGAACGGTGCCGAGCCGCTCGCGGATCATCTCCACGCAGCGCGCGAAGTCGGCGCCGGTGCGGTCGAGCTTGTTGACGAAGCAGATCCGCGGCACGCCGTAGCGGTCGGCCTGGCGCCACACCGTCTCCGACTGGGACTCGACGCCCGCGACGCCGTCGAACACGGCCACGGCGCCGTCGAGCACGCGCAGGCACCGTTCGACCTCGATCGTGAAGTCGACGTGGCCCGGCGTGTCGATCAGGTTGATCGTGTGCTCGCCGGCGGCGCCGCCCGCGGCGTCCTCGACGGTCCAGCGGCAGGTCGTCGCCGCGGAGGTGATGGTGATGCCCCGGTCGCGCTCCTGTTTGGTGAAGTCCAGCGCGGTGTTGCCGTCGTGCACCTCGCCGATCCGGTGCGACACACCGGTGTAGAAGAGGATCCGCTCGGCGGTCGTCGTCTTGCCGGCGTCGATGTGCGCCATGATCCCGATGTTGCGGACCTTGGTGAGAGCAAGGGCTGTGATTGTCATCGGGAATCCTCCTGTCCTCTCTGATGACGACCGCCGCCGGACAAGATCGTGCCGCGCGGCCTGCCGACCGTAACCGCCGCGGGAGCGCGGGCGCGAAGGGTTTTCCGGCGGGGGGGCGCGGCCGCCGAGTCGACCAGGGACGATCCGAGATTGTCGCCAATTTCCGCACCAACTAGGGTGGCGGCTTACGGGACCCGCTCGGCTCCCGGACGCGGAGGTGGGCGCATGACGGTGATCGCCGTACTCGGGCTCGGTGAGGCGGGCGGCGCGATCGCGCGGGACCTCGTGGCGGCGGGGGCGGTGGTGCGCGGCTACGACCCGGCCGTCCCGGCGTCCGGCGGGATCGTCCAGGCCGGGAGCGAGGCCGACGCCGCCGCCGGGGCCGGTCTCGTGCTGAGCGTCAACAGCGCGCATGACGCGGTCCCCGCCCTCAAGGCGGGGATCGGCGCCGCGCGGAACGCCGTGTGGGCCGACCTGAACACCGGGTCGCCCGGCCTGAAGCGGGAGCTGGACGCGCTCGCGCGGCGCGGCGGCGTCCGGTTCGCCGACGTGGCGATCATGGCGCCGGTGCCGGGCCGCGGGCTGCGCACGCCGATGCTGGCCTGCGCGGAGGGCGCCGGGGACGTGGCCGCCGTCCTCACCCCGCTCGGCGCCGGGATCGAGGTGATGGACGCGGAGGCGGGTGCCGCGGCCGGGCGCAAGCTGCTGCGCAGCGTGTTCTTCAAGGGGCTGGCCGGGTCGGTGGTGGAGGCTCTGGAGGCCGCGCGGGCGGCGGGCTGCGAGGACTGGCTGCGCGCGAACATCGTCGCGGAGCTCGCGGCGGCGGGCGAGCACACCGTTGACCGGCTCGTCTCCGGGACGTACCGGCACGCCGCCCGCCGCGCCGCCGAGATGGACGCCGCCGCGGCCATGCTGGACGAGCTCGACGTCCCGCCGGCGATGGCCACCGCGAGCCGCGACCTGCTGCGGCGCCTGTCCGGGTGACCGGCGCGCGGGTCCGGCGCGTCGCCGGGAGGGCGCGGGCGCCGGGTCCCAGGGGCGCCGGGTCCCAGGGGCGCCGGGTGCTGGGGGCGGCGGGAGCTAGGGGCGGCGGGAGCTAGGGGCGGCGGGAGCTAGGGGCGGCGGGAGCTAGGGGCGGCGGGAGCTAGGGGCGGCGGGCGCGGAGGTCGTCGAGCAGCAGGCGGCTGAGCCGCAGCAGCTCCTTCTGCGGGTCCCAGAGGCCGGGGGCGTCGGTCCGCGAGCCGAGGTAGGGCCGCTCCAGCTCGCGCAGCTTGTCGTCGGCCTCCGCGAGCACCGCGTCGTCCGGCATCTCGGGGAGCTCCCAGACGAGGTCGCCGAGCGTGCGGAGCGCCTCCGCGTACAGGCGCCGGAACTTCGAGCCGGGGACCAGCTCGTCGTCGGCGTCCCCCAGCCGGCGCAGCGTCGCGGCGATCGACCGGGTGTAGGCGGTCGCGTGGTCGAGCGTCGTCATGAGCTGCGGCGCCGCCCACTGCCCGGGAACGTCGCGCCAGCGCACCCGGTAGCCGAGCAGCTTCGCGCGCGGGTTGGCGCGCAGGCTCGCCGCGCCCTGGTCCACCGCGTACCGCGCCTGCTCCTGGACGTTCGCCAGCCGCGACTCGCGCTCCTCCCACAGCGAGCGCCACTCGGCGGGCTCGACGACCTCCTCGGCGAGCGTCCCGAGGGCGTCCGCGAGGGCCTCCCGCAGCTCGCGGACCGCGTACTCGCCGCGGCGGAGGTACAGCGGCGGGAAGACCACCGCGTTCATGCCGAGGCCCACCACGAGCCCGGTCGCCACGTCGGCGAGGCGCGGCAGCGTGTAGGAGACGACCTCGTGCCCGCCCAGGAGCAGCACGAACAGCGCCGTGAACGGGACCTGTGACGACTGCTCGCCCAGCCGCCGCCATCCCGACGCCATCATGGCGAGGACGAGGACGGCGGCGATGCCCGCGATGTTCGGGCCGACGAGCAGCCCGACGGGGATCGCGAGCGCCGCGCCGATCACGAACCCGCTCCCGTACGCCAGGCTCTCCCGCACGGACCGTACGACCGTCGGGTACACCCCGAGCAGCGCGGCCAGGGGCGCGAAGTACGGTTGCGACTGGCCGATCCCGTACTTGGCGATCACCCACGCCACGACCGCCGCGAGGACGGCCTTGAGGGTCAGCTTCGCCCGCTCGCTCCAGTACCGGCGCCCCGCGAAGGGCATCAGATGCCCTCGAATCCCTCCAAATCGCACCGGGTCGCGGTTCCCGCCATCCGCGCTTCGAATCACCGCCGAGGCGGACGGCACGGCGGGGGCGCCGCCGACCCCGGCCGTCCCGGTGAGTGGGACGACCGGGGGGTGATGTGTGACACAAGACTGCGTTGCGGGAAAATGCGGTCCGAACGGACGGAGGGAGCCACGTGGCGGGCAGGCGCGCGACACCGACCGGCAGGTACGGCGGCCGGACGGCGGCCGAGCGGCGCGCGGAGCGGCGCCGCCGGTTCCTCGACGCCGGGCTGGAGATGTTCGGCCGCGGCCCCGGCTACCGCGGCACCACGGTGGCGGCGCTCAGCGAGGCGGCCGGGCTGTCCACCCGCCAGTTCTACGAGGAGTTCAGCACGCTGGAGGACCTCCTCGCCGAACTGCACCTGGAGGTCAACGACGCGGCCGAGCGGGACGTGGTCGCCGCGCTGCCGTCCGTGGAGGGGCTCCGGCTCGCCGAGCGCACGGCCCACCTGTTCCGCGCCTACGCCGCCGCCATCACCGGCGACCGGGCCCGCATCCGGATCGCGTTCGTCGAGATCATCGGGGTCAGCCCCCGGATGGACCGGCAGCGGCTGACCCGCCGCGCCCGCTGGGTCGACTTCATCTGCGCCGAGGCGGCCGCCGCCGCCGAGCGCGGCGAGATCGCCGACCGGGACTACCGGATCGCCGCGACCGCCTTCATCGGCAGCATCAACGGCCTCCTGCACGACTGGAGCGCCGGCTGGGTCGACGCCACCCTCGACGAGGTCATCGACGAACTCGTCCTGATGCTTCTCGGCCGCCTCCACTCCGGCGAAGCCCTGCCCGCGCCCGGCTCCCTCGGTCCCGAGCCCCTCGGCCCCTGACCGCCCGCCGTCAGGCGCAAGCGGCCGTCAGGGGCGCAGGCGCTCGAACTGGAAGTCCACCGTGGGGGCGAAGAGGGCCACGCAGGCGCCGGTCGGGTCGCTGAGGATGGCGAAGCGGCCGACCTTGATGTCGGTCGGCGGGATGTGGACGCGGGCGCCCAGTCCGGCGGCCCTGGCCGCGGACGCGTCGCAGTCGGAGACGCAGAAGTACGGGATCCAGCGCGCGGGGCGGTCGGGCGGCCACTGCTCGTCGATCGAGACCATGCCCGCCACCGACGAATCGCCGACCTTCCACTGCGTGTAGGGAGAGTCGTAGAAGTCGCGCTCGACGGGCCTCCAGCCGAAGACCTCCCCGTAGAAGCGTTGCGCGCCCTCGGGGTCGTGGCAGGCCAGCTCCATCCAGCACATCGCGGACGGCTCGTCCACGACCCCCGCCCCCTTGAGGTTGTGGGGGGTCCATAGGGCGAAGTCGGCGCCCTCGGGGTCGGAGCACACGGCCATCCGTCCGAGATCGGCGACCTGGGTGGGCTCCACGACCTCCAGGCCCCCCGCGTCGCGCACGGCGGCGACGGTGGCCTCGATGTCGTCGCTGCGGAAGTAGCACGTCCACGACCCGCGCTCGGACTCGTCCAGGAGCGTCTGCATACCGGCGGTCTCGGGGCCCTGCACGTCGCCCAGGGTGAAGATCTCGTAGTCGCCGATGTCGGTGGTCAGCGTGTAGGAGTACCAGCCGAACAGCCCCCGGTAGAACCGCCTGGACACCTCCGGGTTCGGGCTCGCGAGCTCGGCCCACGACGGGGAGCCGGGGGCGATCCCGTTCGTCTCGGGCATCAGATCACCTCAGCATCGCCCGACCCGTACGGCTCGCTGCGCGAGCCGGCCACCGGGGTGAGGACGGCCAGGCGCGCCCCGCACGGGTCGGTCATGACGGCGAAGCGCCCGGGCTTGATGTCGATCGGCGGCACGTGGACGACCGCCCCCAGCTCGGCCGCCCGCGCGGCGGTGGCGTCGCAGTCGGAGACCCAGAAGTAGGGGATCCAGTGGGGGTCGAAGTCGGCCGGCCACCACTCCTCCAGCGGCACCATGCCCGCCACGGACCAGTCGCCGACCTTCCAGTTGGTGTACTCGGGCGCGTAGTAGGAGCGGTCGACGGCCTTCCAGCCGAAGACCTCCCCGTAGAAGCGGCGGGCGCCATCGATGTCGCGGCTCGCCAGCTCCGTCCAGCACATCGCGGACGGCTCGTCCCTGACGCCCGCGCCCTCGAAGTCGTACGGGGTCCACAGGGCGAAGTCGGCGCCCTCGGGGTCGGCGCAGTGGGCCATCCGCCCGAGGTTGGCCATGTCGGTGGGCTCGCTCAGCTCGCGCCCGCCCATGGCGCGCACGGTGTCGAGAGTGGCCTGGATGTCGTCGGTCCGGAAATAGCACGTCCACTCCGGGGCCATCGTGTCGTCCGCGAGCTGGTGCATCCCGGCGACCTCCGGACCCTGGACGTCGCCGAGGGTGAAGATCTGGTAGTCGGCGAGGGAACCGGTCAGGGTGTAGAGGTACCAGCCGAACAGCTCCCTGTAGAACCGCTCGGACTCGCGGACGTCCGGGGTGGCCAGCTCGGCCCAAGTGGGGAATCCGGGGGCGTATGCGGTCACCTCAGGCATAGCAATCCCTTCGAAGCACGCATGTCCCCCACGCTAGGGACGGATGGGCAATCCCCAGGGACAAAAAGGTTCAAGTCGCCACAATGTTCGCGAATCGCCCGACGCTCGGAACGGCTTCAGATGCTCTCGACGGTCTGGAGCAGCCCCCACACGAAGTGCGCCACGTAGGCGGTGCCGTCCGGGCGCGCGAGCGTCGCGTGCCAGCGGCTCGGGACCTCGCCGTCCTGGTGCGCGACCGCGCCGAAGCGCTCGTCCACGTCGCCGACGACGCAGGACCAGGGGACGAGGTCGTCGAGGGTCTCCAGCGGCGGGACGGGGACGCCGTCGTCCCGGACGAGCCACTCCTGCATGACGGTGCCGTCCGGGCCCATCATGATCTCGAAGCGCAGGCCGGGCCACAGGGCGAGCGGCGGCCACCACGCCACCTCGCAGGCGACGTCGCCGATCGGGCGCTCCTCGACGGCGGCGGGCGGGCCGAGGACGGCTTCGTAGCGGCGGCGGCCGCGCGGGAACGTCCGGGACCGCAGGATGCGCTGCCATCTGGCGTTGACCTCGCGCATCTCGGTGCGGGACGCGCCGAGCGAGCGCATCGCGTCCTCGACCAGGCCCGGCTGGTAGTCGGCCATCCGGCGCAGCAGGACGAGCTGGAACTCCCGCCGGGCGAACCCCTTCACGGCGCGGCTCCCGGGACCGCCGGGCGGGCGGTCAGGACTTGCGGGCGCCGATGGACTTGGCGATGGTCGGCCAGCTGCGGGACAGCTCGACGCGCCAGTACTTCCAGTTGTGCATGCCGGGCCCGTACAGGTGGGAGGTGACCGGCACGCCCGCCTTCTGCGCGGCGGCGACGAAGTTGTCGTTCATCGTGCCGGCGAGCTGCTCGCCGATCCGCCCCGCGTCGTGGGGCGGCGTGTCGGGGTTGTCGTAGGGGCCGGGCTGCCCGTTGCCGGACGACACGTAGACGCCGATGCCCTTCAGCTTGGACACCATGACGGTCGCGTCGTGCGCCCGCCAGTTCGCCCGCGCGGTGATCGGGTCGCCCCAGATGGCGGTGCCCGCGTCGCGGTTCATGGACGTCAGGATGACCGGCATGCCGGGCGCGGTGATGTTGAGGGCGCCGCTGTAGGAGGCGGCGTACTTGAACATGCGGTGCCGCTCGGCGTAGGTGATGGCGCCCTGCCCGCCGGACGACAGGCCGATCGCGGCGCGCATCGACCCGGCGTGGAAGTTGCGCTCCATCAGCGGGATGACCTCGCCGATGTGGAACGTCTCCCACTCGGGGATGCCGCCCTTCCCGCCGTTGTACCAGTTGGTGTAGGACCCGTTCCAGCCGCCCTCGGGCATCACGACCATCGCGTCGTACGGACCGATGATCTGCTCGATGTTGGAGTCCTTGGTCCAGGACGTGTAGTTGTTGTTGCCGCCGTGGTAGGCGTACACGACCGGCCACGTCTTGGTGGCGCCGGCCTTCCAGCCCTTCGGGACCATGACGCGGGTCTTCACCTCGGCGCCCAGCGCCGGGGAGGCGATCGAGACGTCGAAGATCCGCGAGTTGATCTTCGTCACGCGCGTGATGGCGGCCCCGTCGGGCGCCTTGGCGTACTTGCCCGACGCGGCACCGGACGGCATCTGCGGCTTCTTGCCGTGGTTGCCGCTGTTGCTGTCGGGGTCGTTGGGGCTCGGCGACGTCCCGCCGGTACCGAACGGGTTGCTGTTCAGCGGGATGCTCGGCAGCTTCGACGTGCCCGGCGACTTCTTCGGGGACGCGCTCGTCGTCCCGTCGGTGACCGCGGGCTGCGTCGGGGGGCCGAACGAGGGGATCGGCTTGGAGTTCCCGCTGGCCTCCGACCTGCTCTTCGGAACCCCCACGCCGGCCTGCGCGAGGCCGACCATGACGGTGGGCAGCAGTACGGCCGCCGCCGCGGTGCCCGCGATGGCGATCTTCCTGTCGGTACGCTTCTTCATGACTCCCCAGCCGCTCGGGCCACGCCCGGCCCGACGCTCCGCTCGCCCGACGAAACTACTGTCCCCGCCGTCACAGCCGCAAGTATTGGCAGCGAATGCAATAAAGGCGAGATGATCCGTGACGCTGCGCTACGAACCCCGCCCGACTTCCCAGGCCAGATGGCCTGAGCGCGCCGTAAGCCGAAGCCCGGAACCCGGTACGGTTCGACCTCCACGCGACTCCACGTGATGTGCGTCTCCTCGCAGAGGATATTTCGCGTCCAGTACACCTTGCAGTGCAGTTCCGAAAAATGGACGCGCAGCGCCGGGCCGGACGGCACCAAGGCGGCGCCGGGGGCTCATCGGCCTGCTATCTCCAGGAGCCGCTGGCGGAGGACGTGGCCGTCGGTGGCCCGGATGAACAGGTCGTCGCCCCTCACCGCCATCCAGATGGGCCGCTCCGGGTCGGCGACGATGCCGAACGCCGGGAACTCGCGTCTCAGCGCGGCGAGGTAGGCGGCCGTCTCGTTCCGCCGGGCCCGGTCGTCGGCGCGCCTCATCCCGGGGCTCCCAGGTAGCCCTTGATGAACACCAGGGCGTCGGTGATGCGCTCGCACTCGGCGATGGGCTGCCGCCAGGACGTGAAGTACCAGTAACGGCCCTCGTCCTCGGCGCGCGGCCGGCAGGTGATCGTGTCGCCGGACGCTCCCCTGGCTCCGCAGCCGCTTCGCCCGGTGGACGTCATGTTGCGGACGACCAGACCTCCGGCCACGTGGTGGACCGTGAACCCGTGCGCCCTGAGATGCATCCCCAGGACTTGCAGACGCACGTACGACTCGACGGCCGGTGACTCGTGCTCTGGAGCGTTCACGGTCGCCCCCGCAGCAACTCCGCTAGCGCGATTCGCTCCAATAGGCGTGTCTGGGCGTCGCAGAGCAACCACAGTTCACCCTCGTCCCGCGCTTGGACCTCCCCTATGCATCCGTTCAGGAGCTGGTAGGGGGTCAGCTCGGCATGCCGCCGCGCGACCAGTCCGTCCCGCGAGAATTCGGGACACCAATCAGACATTAAGGGTATTAGCCCGGCCGCAAAGCCATTCGATTCCGACGAGCTGGACATCTCGAAACCTCCCCGCCAGTTTTCGCGTCGAAAACACTTGCGACCAGACTCACAGGGCAGGTAAAAGTGCGGTAGTGACCCCGCAGCACCCCCGCTCAACTCCAACTGAGATCAACTCAACCCACCCCCCGATTAACCCTCCGGAGGCTTCTCGTGAGCGACAATCGAGCCCGCATCTTCTTCGGCAACGAACTCCGTCGCATGCGTGAGCAGGCAGGCCTGACAGGCAAGCAACTAGCGGATGCGCTCGGGTGCACCCCGCAGTGGATCAGCACCATGGAGAGCGGGCGCAAGGTCTCCGAGCAGAGCGCCCACGACCTCGACACATACTTCGAGACGGGCGGGCTTTACCACCGATTGTGGAAGCTTGCCATTGACATCGAGATCGAGCCCGTACTCCCTGCGGGGTTCGCCGAGTACAGCGAGCGCGAGCAGAGAGCCGACTCGATTCGCATCTACAACGCGCTCCTGCTTAGCGGCCTATTTCAGACCGAGGGCTACGCTCGCTCAGTGTTTCGCGATGTCGACCAGGTCATAGCAGAGGACCTGATCTGCAAACGACTGGAACGACAGGAGATCGTAGCCAGAGAGAACCCGCCCCGGATCTGGCTCACTCTCGATGAGAGCGTGCTGCGCCGGGAGATCGGAAATCGAGAAATAACGCGAGACCAGTTCGCCTATCTCCTGGAATGCAGCCACCGCCCCAATGTCATGATTAATATCGTTCCCTTGAGCGCGGGCTATCATGCTGGACTCGCGGGAAGCTTCACCATCCTCGGCTTCAACGATGGCACGAATATCGCTTACACCGAGTCAGCAGGTGAGGGGATGCTTTTCGAGAACCCCACTCGGGTGACGAGCTATGTCGTACGGTACGAGTTACTGAAGGCTTACGCTCTTCCACTAAAGGAGTCGCGAGCCTTGATATCAACAGTGCTGGAGGGCCTATGAGCGAC
Organism: Actinomadura sp. NPDC000600; assembly: GCF_040492135.1. Lineage (NCBI taxonomy): Bacteria > Bacillati > Actinomycetota > Actinomycetes > Streptosporangiales > Thermomonosporaceae > Actinomadura > Actinomadura sp. NPDC000600. Next base: position 15,527 of record NZ_JBEUPD010000029.1, on the reverse strand, counting down.
GAAACATCCGTCCAGTGGCGCAAGAGCAGCCGTAGCGCTCATGAGGGTGGCGAGTGCGTTGAGGTGGCCAGCCTTTGGCGCAAGAGCAGCCACAGTGGGCACGAGGGCGGCGACTGCATCGAGGTGGCCGGCTTCTGGCATAAGAGCAGCTACAGCGACCACCAAGGCGGCGAGTGCGTTGAGGTGGCGGACCTGTCGCCTGTGGTCGGGGTGCGGGACTCCAAGGATCCGGAGGGGCCGAAGTTGACGTTCAGCGTCGCCGCCTGGGCCGCGTTCACCCGGGCGGTCAAGAGCAGCGAGCACGACCTGGCCTGACGCCCCCGCCTCACCACGAGCCCTCGGTTCCCACCGTGCCGGGGGCTCGTTCGTCTGTCGGCACTTGCACGGCGGGGCGTCGAAGTTCGGGTGGTTGGCGCGTTCGTCCGGTTGTGGTCAGGTCGCCACGAGCGGTGACCGGTCGACATGCCTTCCAACTGGGCTGTCGCGACGTGAGCGGGTCGCCGTGCTGTCGGCGCCGGGGTGTCGGCGGGGGAACTTCCGAAACGGTTCGGATCGGCTCGGAACCGATCCGTCGCCACGCGCATCACAAAAGCCGAGAAAGGCGCGAAGGCACCGGCAGTCCCTTGCTGCGTGCGGTGTCTCGCGTGCTCCCCCCATTTCGAGGCATGGAGGATTTACATGCGGCGTGTCGCAACCGTGACCGTCCTCTCCGGCGCCCTGGCCGCCGGGTTCCTGGCCGTCGGCCCGGCCGCGCAGGCGCAGACCAAGCCGTCCGACAAGCTGGGCAAGGAGGTGACCACGACCAGCCAGGGCGCGCTGTCCAAGAAGGACCTCATCGCCGAGGCCCGGGCCGCGGGCAAGCCGATGACCGCCAAGGAGACCGCCTCCATCCAGGCGGCCCAGCGCTGCGGGTACTACCAGCGCACCCGCGGCCGGAAGGCGTCCAACGGCCGCTGGATCATCGCGGTGACCAACCGGCTCACCTGGTGCTGGGACGGCCGCCACGTCAACTCCTACCGGGCCAACTTCAAGGCCTACACCTACAACAAGACCAAGTGGAGGTGGCGCGGCTGGGTTCGGGCGAAGGCCACCCACGCCGGCAACTGGAGTTACGCGACGTCCTACGCTCAGGGCGCGTTCTACTACACGGGCAACGGCAAGACCTACAAGCCGTACGTCAACATCCGCGGCTACTACAACGGCCGCTACCGCTGGCAGGCCGGCGGCTGAGCCGAGCCCACCGCAGCACGGCCCCAATAGGGGCGCATGAAGCCTTCGGCGGCCGGGGTGAACGCACCCCGGCCGCCGGAGGCCTTTTTTCTGTCAGCGGTCCAGGTGGTGGGTGTAGAGGGCGCCGGCCTGGAAGCGGGTGCGGGCGCCCAGGCGGTCGCAGAGGTCGCGGACGCGGCGCTGGACGGTGCGGGTGCTGATGGAGAGGCGGCGGGCGATGGCCTCGTCGGTGAGGCCCGCGGCGAGGAGGGCGAGGACGGCGTCATCCGGGGCGTCCGCGCCGGGGAGCGGGAGGGCGGAGCGCCACAGGGCCTCGAAGAGGGAGACCAGGGCGTCCAGCAGGGCGGACGGGTGGACGATCAGGGAGCTGTCGACCGAGCTGGCGTGCTCGGAGGTGAGCGGCAGCATGGCGGTGCGGCGGTCGGCCACGGCGAGCTTGATGGGGACGGCGCCGAGGCGGGCCTGCTCGCCGGACGCGACGGCGCGCCGGACGTGGTCCAGGGCGTGGGGCTCGTCGAGCGCCTCGGGCCCGTAGATGCCGCGCACCGTGATGCCGCGGCGCATGTTGCGCTCCTGCTCGTCGCTCGAGACGGCGGCGTCGGTCGCGAACGGCGGCTGGACGAGGACGAGCAGCTCGTCGCGGGCGCCGTTCAGGAGTTGCAGGTAGCGGCGGGCCACGGCGGCCCGGCCGCTGACGACCTCGACGAGCTCCTCCGGGTGCGGGGCGGCCTCGGCCAGGAGGGGGCCGATGGCGGCGCGGCTGCGGGCGATCTCCTCCTGGCGGCTTGCGACGAGGGCCTCGACCGCGACATGGGGCGGGGTGGCGAGGAGGCGGAGCGGGCGCCCGGCCAGGCGGGTGACGAGCCCGAGGTCCTCAAGGCGCGGCAGGAGGCGGCGCAGGGCCGCGACGGACGCGCCGTGGCGCGCCGCGAGGTCGGCGAGGGTCGACGGGCCCTCCCGCAGCAGGGCTCGGTACGCCGCCTCCTCGGCGGCGCTCACCCCGAGTCCCTCCAGGAGTGGCAAATCGGACACGTCCTAAACCTACGGGTTCCTGGCCCGTTTGACGGGTTCCCGCCATGACGGAAGCCGCCAGCGCCTGCACTGGATCGTTCCAGGCGGCCGACCTCACAATCAAGATCCAATTCTTGGGAGGGATGGCCATGTGGTTGAGGACCGCGGCGGCCCTGGGCCTCGGCGCGCTGGTGTTCGCGACGCCCGCGGCGGCGGACTCCGGACCCGCGTCCGCGTTGCGGGCGGAGGCCGGAGCATTCGACGTCACGCTGCCCACCGGTGACACGGTGCACGTAGCGGGGGGCGGCACGACCGTCACGCCCGCGCCGGGACGCGCCCCGGCGTTCTCCGTCCGGCACAGCGGAGGCGATCTGTACGTCGTCCCGGACGACCGGCTCGGCGACGACCCGGAACGGTACAACGTGACGGCGCTGCACGAGCGGCGGCCCGCCGCGCCGAAGCCGAAGGCGAAGGCGTCCGGCGATCTGGTGACCGTCCGGGTGAAGAGCATCGCGCGGGACGGGCGGCCCGGCCCCGGGACGGTCGGCTTCCTGAACGTGAAGGACGCCTCGCTCGGCAACGCGCACCGTCCGCTGCCCGGAGACCCGGAGGCGCCCTGCACCGACGAGCGCTGGAACGACTCGAACTGCATCCGGCTGGCGCCGGGGACGTACTCCGTCCTGGGCGTCGTGAAGACGATGCCGTCGTGGGCGCCGAGCACCGACGCCGGCAAGCCGCTCAACTACAGCCTCGTCGGCCACCCGGAGATCGAGATCACCGGGGACACCGAGATCGTCCTGGACGCGCGCAAGGCGCGGGAGGTGACGGTCCGCACGCCCGAGCACGCCACCGCGCCCGGCCCGGGGGCGGTGAGCCACCTGATGTGGACGCGCGGCACCGCGAACGGGCCGGCCGTGGACGAGGGCGTCTACCTGGGCGACGGCTCGATGCTGGAGGAGCGGGTGTTCCTCCAGCCGACCGAGCGGGTCCGCACCGGGACGTTCGAGGCCTACACGCGGTGGCGGCTGGAGGCGCCCGCGATCACGATGCGGGCGGGGAGCCGGGCTCTGCATCCCCAGTACTATCCGGCGGCCTACTTCAGCGACACCTCCGACCAGTTCCCGCGGCTCGACGGCAGCGCCCGCATGGCCGTCGGGGACGGGGACAGGCCCGGCGCCGACCTGCGCGGCCGGCTCGCCCTCGTCCAGCGCAGGGACGGCGTGCCCGTCGCCGAGCAGGTCGAAAGGGCCGCCAAGGCGGGAGCGCGCATGGTCGCCGTCTACAACGACGCCCCCGGCGTGAACGACGACCCGGGCGACTACGGGAGGCTGCTGAAGGTCCCCACCGTCCGCCTGTCCCATGAGGAAGGACGGGCCCTCCTGCGGGAGCGGGCGACGGTCGCGGCCAAGGGCATCGTTGACAGTCCCTACCAGTACGACCTCGTGTTCCCCGAGAAGGGGCGGATCTCCAAGAACCTGGACTACGTCGCTCGCACGAGTGGGCTGGCGCGGATCGACAGCGCCTACCACGGCGGCGGCGCCATGACCGCCGCGCGCTACAGCAAGCGCCCGTGGGAGGACTTCGCTCTCGCCTACGCCTACCCGGTGACCGGCACTCCGCGAACGCGCGTGGAGTACGTCTCAGCCGATCCGGATACGCGATGGTCCGCAATGGCCGTCACTCCGGAGCAGCCTTACAACTACGCCTTCCCCCGCCCGGAGACACCGCACGTCGTGCTCAATGAGACGAAATGGTCCTCGTACAGGGCGGGGCAGCGCGACGCGCACAGCTGGAACAAGGGTCCGCTCACCGGCGGGATCAGCGCGCAGTCGCCGATCGTCCGCGCCGGCGACCTGATCCGGCTCCGCGTCGGCCTGGCGGACGCGGCGCGGAATTTCGCCGACGTCTACTCCAGTTCCTTCCCGAACGGCTTCACCACCGATTTCCGCGTCTACCGGGACGGCGAACTGATCGCGCAGACCGCCCACAAGGCGAACGGCACACTGGCGACGACCCCCGAGGACGCCGAATACCGCGTCGAATTCGACTTCGCCAACGGCGCCCCTTGGGCCCGGTCGTCCACGCAAGCCAGGACGTCATGGACATTCCGTTCCGCGCGAACGGCCGACCTCACCGTCCTTCCGCTGCTCCAGGTGGGTTACGACGCGGCGCTCGACACACGGAACAGGACCCGCTCCAGGACGCTGAGGCTGACGGTCGCGCACCAGGACGGCTCGTCCGCGCCGCTGCGACGCCTGTCCCTCCAGACGTCGTTCGACGACGGCGCCACGTGGACGGACGTTCCGCTGCGGAACGGCGTCGCCGGCCTCCACGGGACAGGGATGGTGTCCCTGCGGGTCAAGGCCGAGGACGGCCGGGGCAACACGATCACGCAGGAGACGATCCGCGCCTACGAGCTGCACTGACGGGCGGTGTGACCAGCGCCGTGACCCCGGCGGGAGGGCCGGGGTCACGGTGCGGGGGGCGGGTTCAGTTGACGTCAGGACCGGGGCCCGCCCCACCGGGTCACGGCTGGGTGTAGTCGTACTTGGCGGTGACGGTGGCCGAGGAGGGGCAGAAGAGGCCGCTCGTCTTGTTGACGGTCTGGTTCGCGAACGTGACGGTGAGCGGGAAGTTCGTGCCCGTGTAGGTGCCGGTCAGGTTCCCGCCGTAGGTGCAGCCGACCGCGCTCATCGAGAAGCCGTTGATCTTGGCGACGCCGCCGCTGAAGCTGCCGCTCCAGGGCAGGGCTCCGGGGGTGACGGTGACGCCGCAGCCGCCGGCGCTGGCGGAGGTGTAGGACGCGGTGGTGCCGTCCGCGGCGACGCTGCCCTTCAGCGTCGAGCTGGTGCAGGTGGCCGAGACCCCCGCGTTGATCGTCATGGTGCCGTTGAGGTTGGCGGTGAACGTCCCGGGCGTCACGGCCAGGGCGGGGGCGGCCGTCAGGCCGAGGGCGAGGGTGGCTGCGGCCGCGGCGGAGGCGACCGCGGCGGTCTTCGTGGTGCGAGACAAGGGGGGGTCCTCATTTCGAACTGCGGGCGTCGCGCCTGCACCCGAAGGGTGGGGTGGGAGGTCCGCTGACCCGTGCGCGGCTCCGCCCATGGCCGGTGGGGGAAGCCGCCGCGAATCAGGGACCGGGCCGGGGAACCGCCGTGTCACCCTCGACACGGGCTCCGACCGGAGTAGAACGCGTTCTAACAGAGAACATAGACAAGGGTCGTTGAGTGGTCAACACCCGGAACGACACTCTGTCCTTATCTGAAGATGACCCGGTTCATAAAATGGTGTTTCGCGTGTCCGTAAGTCCATACCCATGCAGGATGCAGACATATTGGACAGCGGCTTCCCTCGCCCGACCGCTCCTCTACTTCCTTCCGCGGGGGACGGAGAGAGGGAGGCCAAAGTCAGCGAGAACCCGTTACAGAGCGCAGTGCGGCACCGAGCGCACGAGGGAAATTCGGGACGGTTGTGAAATTTCACATTCGTTCTGATCGTCATTGAAAACCCGGTCGCGCGTCGCCGCCCCGGCAGCTCTGATCTGGAGTTTCGCGCCGGGCTCCGGGCGCCGGGAACGGCCGGCTGGTCTCCCGGCCCGCCGTTGTCAGGCGTGCGCTCCCGGTCCATTGTGACGGGACCCCCAGCGTCCGTGAGCGTACGCGGGAGACCCTCGCGGCGCGGCGAGCGGGCGCGCAGAGCCGAACGGCAGGTACCCCGTCATGAGAAGACCCCGCCGACTCCGTTCCCTGCTCACCGCTCCGTCGGTGCTCGCCCTGGCCCTGGCCGGGCTCGCGGCGCCCGCCGCCGCGTCCCCGCCGGGCTCCGAGACCGCCGGGCAGTACGTCGTCACCGGTCCGCGGACCGCCCAGCAGCGCAGCCAGGTCGCCCGCACCGGGGCGGCGATCAACGACATCAAGGCCGGCACCGTGGAGGTCAGCGCCATCCCCTCGGAGGTCCGGGCCATCCGGCGGCTCGGCTTCGCCGTGAAGCCCGCTCCCGTCCAGACCGCGAACCCGAGCGCGGCGCCGAGCACGGCGGCGACCTCGTACCACACGTTCGCCGAGATGCGGCAGGAGGTCGACTCCGTCGTCGCCGCCCACCCGCAGATCGCCCGCCAGTTCGTCGCCGGCAAGTCCTACCAGGGCCGCGACATCGTCGGCGTGAAGATCAGCGACAACGTGGCGACCGACGAGAACGAGCCCGAAGTGCTGATCATCGCCAACATCCACGCCCGGGAGCGCCTCACCGCCGAGCAGGCGCTCGACTACATCGGGCAGCTCACCACCGGCTACGGGTCGAACAGTCGGATCACGAACCTGGTGAACACGCGCGAGATCTACGTCATGCCCATGGTCAACCCTGACGGCCAGGTCTACGACATGACCAGCGACACCCAGCCGGGGCGGTGGTGGCGCAAGAACCGCCAGCCCAACCCGACGTCCACGGGCACGGACCTGAACCGCAACTTCGCCTACAAGTGGGGCTGCTGCGGCGGGTCGTCCGGCAACGGCGGCAGCGAGACCTACCGGGGCACGGGTGCGGAGTCGGCCCCCGAGACGAAGGTCATCGCCGACTTCGTGCGGAGCCGGGTCGTGGGCGGCAAGCAGCAGATCGGGATGTTCCTGGACGTCCACTCGGAAGCGGAACTCGTGCTGTGGCCGTTCGGGTACACCTACAGCAACACCGTCCCCGGGGCGATGTCCGCCGACGAGGAGGCCGCCCACCGCACCATCGGGCGGGAACTGGCCTCGACGAACGGCTTCACCCCCGAGCAGTCGAGTGACCTCTACATCACCGACGGCACGACGGACGACTGGACCTGGGGCAACCAGCGCATCTTCTCGTTCACGTTCGAACTGGGCGGCGGAAGCTTCTACCCGGCGCCGTCCGCCATCGCCGGCGAGGTCCAGCGCAGCCGCGAGGCGCTGCTGCGGCTGACCGACTACGCGGACTGCCCGTACCGGGCGATCGGCAAGCAGGGCCAGTACTGCGCCTCGTGACGGCCGCGCCGGTCCGGTGCGGCCCGCAACGGACCGGGCCGGCGCGTCAGCCGAACCGTTCGCGGAGGGCCGGCAGGAGGTCTGCCTCCGCCCACGTCCGGAAGTCCTTCTGGTGCTCGGGCCCGGACTGGCAGAACGAGATGTGGGTGAAGCCCGCGTCCGCCCACTGCTGGACGGCCTCCACGTAGTCGTCGACGTTGTCGCCGCAGGGAACGGACTCGACCACGTCCTCCGGGCGGACGGTCTTCGTGGCGGCCTCGAAGTTCACCGGCCCCGGCAGTTCCGCCATCACCTTCCACCCCGGCGCGGAGAACTTCCACGTCCGGTGGGCGCGCTCCTTGCACTCCTCGTAGTCGGACCCGAAGGCCACCGGGATCTGCCCGTAGACGGGCTTGCCCGCGCCGCCCTCGTTGTGGAAGAACTCGACGACCTCCGGGACGGGCTGGTCGGAGATGAGCAGGTCCGCGTGCTCGGCGGCGAGCCGCCCCGCGCGCCGCCCGAAGGCCGCCATGCCGATCCGGACGGGCTCGTCGGGCAGGTCGTAGATCTTCGCGGAGTCGACGCTGAAGTGCCGGCCCCGGTAGTTGACGTAGTCGCCGCTGAACAGCGCCCGGATGATCTCGACGGCCTCGGCGAACATCTCGTGCCGCACGTCCACCGACGGCCAGCCGCGCCCGACGACGTGCTCGTTGAGGTTCTCCCCCGCGCCGAGGCCGAGCGAGAACCGGCCGTCCGACAGGACGCCCATCGTGGCGGCCTTCTGCGCCACCACGGCCGGGTGGTAGCGCATGATCGGGCAGGTCACGAACGTCATCAGCGGGATGCGGTCGGTGGCCTGGGCCAGCGCGCCGAGCACCGACCAGGCGTAGGCGGAGTGGCCCTGGCTCTCCAGCCACGGGAAGTAGTGGTCGGAGATGACCGAGTAGCCGAAGCCCGCCTCCTCGGCCTCCACGAGGTCGGTGACGAGCTGCTTGGCCGGTGTCTGCTCGCAGAGCAGCGTGTATCCGAATTCCATGTCACATCCCCAGCAGGTCCGTGAGGTCGTCGGCGTGTTCCTCTTCCTCGGCGAGGATGTCCTCCATCAGCCTCCGGGTGGTCACGTCGCCGTCGCCGAGCCAGCGGATGATCTCCTGGTAGGACTCGATGACGATCCGCTCGGCGACGAGGTTCTCCTGGAGCATGCTCTTCAGGTCGTTCTCGTCGAACGTCTCGTAGGTCGTGTGGGAGCGCTCGGCCAGGGTCTTGGGGTCGAAGTCCGGCTGACCGCCGAGCTGGCTGATGCGCTCCGCGGCGCGCATGGCGTGCCCGCGCTCCTCGTCGGCGTGCTCGCTGAACTCCGCCGACACCTGCGCCCGGTCGATCCCCGTCGCGCTGATCGCGTGCTGCGCGTAGCGCATCCAGCAGACCATCTCGGTGGCGAGGACGTCGTTGAGGACGCCGATGACCTCCCCGGCGCTGCGGCCGTACCCCTCGGTCACCGGACCGTCGGCCATCTTGGCGCGGGCGCGTTCGCGGATCGCCGCAACGTCGATGCTGAAACTGCTCTCGGCCATGTACCCCTCCCGATCAGCGCGGACCTGGGCTCCCCTACCCAGCAGGCGCCGCTCATGCCTGCGACACGCACGGCTCCCCGCTGACCGGCGTGCACGTTGGACACTTAACGTCACCGGTGATACACGTAGAGCTACATCGCTCCGATCCGGAGCGGGGGGAAGAGACATCCGGTCTCCACCTTGAGATCCGGGCGCAACAAGGAGAAAGAACCACATGAAGTCCTTCAGCTACAGCGACCTCGACAAGCTCACCGGCGAGGTCCTGCCGGAGCGCGCCGTGCTGTCCACCCTTCTCGCCGGCGGCGGCAACAGCAACGGCAACGAGAACGCCAACTTCAACCTCGGCGGCGGCCACGACGGCACCACGGCCATCAGCCCGCTGTGCCAGGGCACCGCGAGCACCCACGAGGGCCTGGCGGGTCTGCTCGGCGCCAACACCCAGTCGACCTTCACCTGCGCCGGCGCCGCCGTGGTCTCGGGCCACTGAGCCGAGCGAACGTGAACGCGGGCCACGCCCGCACGGGAAGGGCCGGCGGACACCGCCGGCCCTTCCCCCTTTTCGGGATCCCCGCGGAAGCGTCTCGGGCCACCCGCCACAGCCCGACGAATCCACCGGTCAGAGCCCCTTTGGATACAGATCGTCACATGTGCTATACGTAGAGTTACCTCACTCCGACCGGGGTTGAGGAAGGGACATCCGGTATCCACCTTGAGATCCGGGCGCAACAGGGAGAAGAACCAGATGAAGTCCTTCAGCTACAGCGACCTCGACAAGCTCACCGGCGAGGTCCTGCCGGAGCGCGCCGTGCTGTCCACCCTTCTCGCGGGCGGCGGCCACGGCCACGGCCACGGCAACATGAACGAGAACGGCAACTTCAACTTCAACGGCGGCCACGGCGGCGGCCACGGCGGCACCGCCATCGTCCCGCTGTGCCAGGGCACCGCGAGCACCCACGAGGGCCTGCTGGGGCTGCTCGGCGCCAACACCCAGTCGACCTTCACCTGCGCCGGCGCCGCCGTGGTCTCGGGCCACTGAGCCGAGCGAACGTGAACGCGGGCCACGCCCGCACGGGAAGGGCCGGCGGACACCGCCGGCCCTTCCTCCCTTCCAGAACCGGCCGAGGACATCTCGAACCGCACGCCCCCACGACACAAAGAATCCGCCGGTCAACACCTGTTTGGCGACTCAAAGTCACGTGTGCTATACGTAGAGTCACCTCACTTCGATCGGGAGTGCGGAAGGGACATCCGGTCTCCACCTGAGAGATCCGGGCGCAACAGGGAGAAAGAACCAGATGAAGTCCTTCAGCTACAGCGACCTCGACAAGCTCACCGGCGAGGTCCTGCCGGAGCGCGCCGTGCTGTCCACCCTTCTCGCCGGTGGCCACGGCAACGGCAACGAGAACGGCAACCTCAACGTCAACCACGGCGGCGGCCACGGCGGCACCACCGCCATCAGCCCGCTGTGCCAGGGCACCGCGAGCACCCACGAGGGCCTGGCGGGTCTGCTCGGCGCCAACACCCAGTCGACCTTCACCTGCGCCGGCGCCGCCGTGGTCTCGGGCCACTGAGCCGAGCGAACGTGAACGCGGGCCACGCCCGCACGGGAAGGGCTGGCATGCACCACGCCAGCCCTTCCTCCCTTCCAGAACCGACGCGAAAGCCACACCAATGCCTCAGACGAACCCGCCCACCGTCCGCTACACCGACCTCGACCGGTTGTCGGGCGAACTCCTGCCGGAACGGATCCTGCTGTCGACCGTCGGCGGCCGATCCGGTACCAAGACCATGGAGGCCTGCCGGCACGAGCACTACCTCGGAACGGCCGGCCTTCTCGGCACCGGCCTGCTCGCCCAGCCCGAGCACACGGCGAAGACCTGTGTGCCCATCCAATTCACTGACGGCAAATGAGCGGCCCGGCGACAGCGGACGGTGGCGCGGCGGGCGGCAGGGCGACGGGCGGTAGCGCTACGGGCTCGGCGGGGAGCCTCGTCCTGCCCGCACTCGCGGACGGCGCCGAGCTCATCGGCGAGTTCAAGAACTCCGGCTACCGCGACACGCCCCAGCTCGTCCGGTTGCCGAACGGGCAACTCGTCCGGCTGCCGCCGCTGCTGTACCTGGTCGCGGAGGCACTGCACCGGCACCGCGACCTCGCCGGCGCCACCGACGCCGAGGCGGCGCTCGGCCGGGTCGCCGAGACGGTCTCCGACGCGGCCGGAGCGCGGCTCACCGGCGAGCAGGTCGTCTACCTCACCGACCACAAGCTCGCGCCGCTCGGCGTCACCACCTACAGCGACGGCACCGAGCCGCCGGTCGTCCGGGCCGACCCGTTCCTGGCGCTCCGCTTCAAGATCGCGGTCTTCCCCGAGTCGGTCACCTGGTTCGTCGGCGGACTGTTCGCCTGGCTCTTCCGCCCCGTGGTCATGGCGCTCATGCTCTGCGCGTTCGTGGCCGGTGAGGTCTGGGTGCTCACGTCCCGGTCGATCGCCGACGCCCTGTCGTTCGCGATCCTCAACCCGGTCAGCATCCTGCTCGTCATGGCCCTCGGCATCGCCTCGTGCGCGTTCCACGAGGTCGGGCACGCCTCCGCGTGCCGGTACGGCGGCGTCCGCCCCGGCGCGATGGGCTGCGGCATCTACCTGGTGTGGCCCGCGTTCTACACCGACATCACCGAGTCGTACCGGCTCGGCAGGGCGGGACGGCTCCGCGCCGACCTCGCCGGCGTCTACTTCAACGGCATCTTCGTCGTCGGGTTGGCGCTGGTCTACCTGCAGACGGGGTTCGCGCCGCTGCTCGTCGCCATCGTGTACGTCAACCTGGAGATGGTGCAGCAACTGCTGCCGACGCTGCGGTTCGACGGGTACTACATCATGTCGGACCTCATCGGCATCCCCGACCTGTTCCGGTACATCGGGCCGATCCTGCGCCGGACGCTGCTGCGACGCCCGGCCGATTCCCGGCTCAACGACCTCAAGCGCTGGCCCCAGGTCTTCGTCACGGTCTGGGTGCTGACGGTGATCCCCATGCTGGCGGTCCAGATCGGCCTGATCCTCACCCAGGTGCCGAACCTGGTGGCCAAGGACTGGGGGATGATGCGCAGGCTCGCGTCGTCCGCCGCGGGCGGGGCTGACCCGTTCACGCTGGTCACGTCGGGGTTTCAGATCATCCTGCTGGTCCTGCCGCTGATCGGTCTGGCGTTCATCCTGTACGGCTTCGCCCGCGGGCTGGTGCGGTGGCTCGTCCGGTACGTGAACGCGCCGGTCGCCAAGACCGTGTCCGGGACCTGAGAGGCCCGGCCGCGAACGCGCCGGGCGCCGCCAGAGTGGCGCCCGGCGCGTTCCGCGTTTCCAGGCGAATGCATTTTATAAGCTTTTCCCATTGCGCTTCGGCAGGCCGGGGCAAGGGAATCCTGGAGACCCGGGAGAGAAAAGCCCCACACAAAAGATCTCTCCTTTTGCAAAGGCCGGCACAACCCGCGGCCGGCGTTTCCGGAAGGCCCCGCGTTGCTCCGTCGCCCCGCCCCCGCCGCATGGCTGGGGGCCCTCGTCCTCCTCCTGTCCCCGGTGTTCGCGGATCGGTCCGTCGCGGCCGCGCCGGAACGCGCCGAGGTCGTCGCCGAGACGGCCGTCGCGCCCCGCACCCTCGACCTGACCATTGCCTCCCCCGCCATGGACGGCCGCCAGAAGGCGCGGCTCCTGCTCCCGCCCGGCTGGTCGCGGCACGCGGAGCGCACCTGGCCCGCGCTGTGGCTGCTGCACGGCGGCGTCGACGACTACACCGCCTGGACGCGCGACACCGACGTCGCGGAACTCACCGCCCGGACCGGGGTCATCGTCGTGATGCCGAACGGTGGCCGCTGCGGCAATTACTCCGACTGGTGGAACTACGGGAAGGGCGGCCCGCCGCGCTGGGAGACGTTCCACATGACCGAACTCCGGGGGATTCTCGAACGGGACTACCGCGCCGGGCCGCGGCGCGTGATCGCCGGCAATTCCATGGGCGGTCTCGGCGCCATGCTGTACGCGGCCCGGTTCCCCGGGATGTTCGAGGCCGCGGCGGCGTTCAGCGGCTACCTGGACACCCTGTACGGCCACGAGCCCGGGGACGACACGACCGGCTGGGGGCCGGCCCTGGCCTGCCCCGGAACCGACTGGCGGCGGGTGTGGGGCGATCCCGACGACCAGGCCGCTATCTGGCACGCCCACAACCCGGCCGACCTCGCGGGGCGGCTGCGCGGCGTCCGGCTCTGGGTGGCGAGCGGCAACGGAAAGGCCGGCTCCCTCGGCGGGCTGCCGTTCACCGATCCGGTGGAGGCCTCCGCGAACGACCACGCGCACTCGTTCGTGGACCGGCTGCACGGCCTCGGCATCCCGGTCACCGCCCGCTTCTTCGACGGGCAGCACGACTGGCCGTACTGGCAGCGCGACCTGCACGAGGCGTACCCGATGCTCATGGACGCCCTGGGGCTCGCCCCCTGCGCCGGGCTCAGCCGCTCTTGAGCCGCTCAGCGGCGTCCTCCACGCCGAGCGGCCCGTGCCATTCGAGGAGCAGGACGGTGGCGTCGTCGTCCAGGCGCCCCGCATGGTGCTCCAGGATGTTGTGGACGAGGCGCCGGAGCGTCTCGGGGACCGACAGCCCGTCGGCCTCTCGCCGGATGATGAAGTCGACGAAGCGGTCGAGCCCGAATTCGTGCTTCTCGGGGTCGCGGGCCTCCACGATTCCGTCGCTGTAGAAGAGGATCCGGTCGCCCGGTTCCAGCTGCTCGGTGCACACCTCCGGGCGCACGCCGAGGCCGGTGCCGAGCGGGGCGCCGGGCGGGCACTCCAGCGTGGTGACCCACCGCGACCCGCGGATGACGACGGGCGCGGGGTGCCCGTACGAGACCCACGACAGCTGTCCCGACGGCAGGTCGAGCTCGGCGAGCACGCCGGTGACGAAGCGCCCGGTCGGGTCCTGCTCGTGCAGCGCCGTCTCGATCGCCTCGCCCGTCGCGACGAGCCCGGCCCCCTGGATGCGGCTGTTGCGGCAGGCCGCGACGGCGAGGTTGGAGGTCAGCCCGGCCGCGGTGTCGTGGCCCATGGCGTCGAAGATCAGGACATGGACGGTGTCGCCCGCGAGCGCGTAGTCGAAGGTGTCGCCGCCCAGCATGTAGGCCGGCTCCAGCGCGGCGCCGATGACGACCTGGTCGTTGGCGAAGGTCATCGGGGGCAGCAGCCGCCACTGCATCTCCGCCGACACCGTCATGTCCCTGGTCCGCACCAGCCGGGAGTAGGAGTCGCTGTACGGGCCCTTGCTGACGATGATCAGCGCGACCAGGCCGGCCAGGGACTCGGCCTCCTCCTGGGCCCGGGCGTCGTCACGGCGGACGGTCACGCGCAGCACGCCGAGCCGCTCGGCCCCGTCCAGGATCGGCACCCAGTACTGCTGGCGGCCGTCGTCGAGGCCCTGCCCGGCCGCCGGCTCCATCGTCTGGAAGGCCCGGCCCGCGACCGTGCCGTCGACCCTCAACTCCGGGGCCTCGGAGCCGGGGTCCTGCCCGGCGTCCGGGCCCTTGCCGGTGAGCAGGCGCAGCACCGTCTGCTGGAGGTCCACGACGTAGATGCGCGCGTCGTGGAGGCCGTGGTCGGCGGCGTGCCGGGCCACCGCGCCCGGCAGCTGCTCCATCGACATCAGATGGCTGGCCGCCAGCAGCTCTGTCAGCATCGGTTCGCCGCCCTGCGTCTCGGATGTTCGGAACGGTGCACTCCGCCGCCCCGCGGGCGGACCACCGTTCTCCGGGACCGCGTCGCCCCTTTACCAGACCCTACCCTCCCGTTCTCCTCCCGAGTGTCGCCAGGTGGCGCCCGGTCCGGCTCAGGACTTCGACGGGGAGGGGCCACCGGGCAGCAGCGCGGCGATCCCGGGCTTCAGCAGGCCGCGGACGCTCGCGTAGGGGGCGGCGAAGTTGAGGTTGCCGCAGCCGTCGCTGCCGCCGTGGAGGTAGGAGAGCTCGAACCCGGCGGGGGTGAAGAACGCGCTCAGGGCCGGCGGGTCGGGCTCGCCGCTCGTCGAGCCCGGGAGCGTCTGCGGCGAGAAGTCGGCGACCTTGAACGCGCCGTCCGCGGTGCTGCAGTCCTCCCATCGGCGCTCCGTGGAGCCCGGCTTCTGCCGGACGAGCCCCTGGAGACGCCGTACCCCGCCGGCGGTGAGCGTCGAGGGCTGGAAGACGTCGGCGGCGGTGAGCCGGCGGCCGGTGCGCAGGTCGACGGTGACGACCTCGCCGCCCGGGGAGCCGTCCGCCTGCTGGCAGTTGTCCGACAGCATGAAGTAGCGGACGGAGACCAGGCGGGGACCGCGCATCCCGAGCCTCGTCTCGGTGCCCAGCTTCACGGGCTTGCCCTTGCAGTCGATCGAGGCGGCCTGCTTCTTGGACGCCGCGATGAGCCGGTCCAGCGGCCCGCGGAGCTCGGTGTTGACCCGGCGTTCGAGCGCAGGGTCCTTCAGGCCGGTGACCTTCGGGTACTGCGCGTTCTGAACCACGATCGCCGGGTTCGCGAGCCGCTGGTTGTCGGCGACCAGCGCCACGACGGCGGCGGGCGCGGGCGCGGGCGTCGGCGGGGGCTTCTCGTCCCGCACCGCGTAGACGACGCCGCCCGCCGTCGCGGCGACCACGGCGGCGCCGGCGGCGGCCAGCGCGCCCTTGCCGGCGGCGGTGGCGAGGAAGCCCTTGCTCACGGCCGCGCCCGCGGTCCCGGCG